>JARFRL010000303.1 GCA_029287275.1 Pontiella desulfatans | reverse complement strand
TGCAGGTCCGCGCCTTCCGATTTGGCGAAGGCCGCGACGGCGTCGATGTGATGATCGTTGACGCCGGGAATCAGGATGGTGTTGATCTTGAGCGTGAGGTCGTGGGCCTTGATCGCCTTCATCGCCTGGATCTGACGGCTGAGCAGCAGCTCGGCGGCCTCGAGTCCGCGCAACGGTTTTTTGTGGTCGCGCACCCAGCTGTAGACCTCCGCGCCGATTTTCGGGTCGATGGCGTTCATGGTGATGGTGATGTGGCTGACTTCGAGCTCGGCCAGTTCCGCGATGTAGGGGCCGACGCCGAGGCCGTTGGTGGAGACGCAAAGCAGCATGTCGGGATGGCGTTTGCGGATCAGGCGCAACGTTTCCATCGTGGCTTCCGGATTGGCGAAGGGGTCGCCGGGGCCCGCGATGCCGACCACCGAAATCGGTTTGCCGGACTCGACGAGATCGTTGACGTAGTAGAGCGCCTGCCCCGGCGAAAGCACGTTGCTCGTCACGCCCGGCCGCGACTCGTTCACGCAGTCGTATTTGCGGTTGCAGTAGCCGCACTGAATGTTGCACTTGGGCGCGACCGGCAGGTGGACGCGGCCGAACTTGCCTTTAACATCGGGGTTGAAGCAGGGGTGTTTCGTGAAATCTAAAGCCATTGTTTTTCTCCTGGTCGTGAAGGGTGGCGTTTGAGGCGCGAAAGAAAACCACGGCTCACGCCGCGCTCGTCAAATATAGGTGTATCCGATGTCGTTGCCGTCCTGTTGAAGTTCCATCAGTTTGTCGCAGATCGTGTCGAAGAGCCGTTGCGCGCCGCGGTATCCCAGATGGAGGGAGCGAGGCCCGCTGATCCGGTCGTGGATAGGAAACCCAACTCGGATCAGCGGGACGCCGGCTTTGCGGCTGAGGGTGAACCCCTTACTGTTGCCAAGAAGCAGGTCGGGTTTCAGGTTGAAGGTGGCGACTTCGATTTCGGCGAAGTCGACGCTTTCGAGAATGGGCGTTTCCGGATCGACCTCCGGCGCGGCCTCCAGAATACATTCGCGCAGTTTGCCGCTCGAGCCGCCGGAGGCGCAGAGGACGGGCTTGAGGCCGATCTCGGCGCAGAACGCGGTCATGCCGACGACGAAATCCTCCTCGCCGAAAATGATGACTTCCTTGCCGAAGGTGTATTTATGTCCGTCGACGTAGGCGTCGACGAGGCGGCCGCGTTCGGCCGCGTGTTTGGCGGGCGTCGGCTTGCCGGTGATCTGCTCGAGCACCTTGTGGAACTTGTCGGACTGGCGAATGCCGATGGGCAGCCCGACGCGGAAGACGGCCGTGGAGAATTTCTCGTCGAGCAACGAGGCGGCGGACTGTTTGTCGGAGATGGTGGAGGCGAGTTCGATCACCGCGGAGGCGCGGCCGAGCTTCGCGATTTCCCGCACCGGCGTGCCGCCCGCGGGGATCTTGTGGTAGTCGCCCCAAACGGGGCCGTCGAGCGGATCGGAATAATCCGGCGCGATGGTGTGGCTCATGCCGAAGTCGTCCATGATCTCGCGCAGGTAACGAAGGTCCGCGGGAGAAATCATGCCGGGGAACACACCGATGAATTTCTCGTTGGGGCCGTCGACCGCGAGCTGATCGACGATCGCCCGCACGGCCCACTGATACCCGTCCGCGTGGCTGCCGGAATAGCTCGGCGTGGAGGCGTGCAGGATATGTGGCAGATCGACTTTCTTTTTGTCGGCCGAGATGAATTCCTTGACGTACATGCCGACGTCGTCGCCGATGGTTTCCGCCAGGCAGGTCGTCGCGATGCCGATGACTTCCGGCCGATAGCTTTCGATGACGTGGGTGAGTCCGTCGGACAGGTTTTTGCGGCCGCCGAAGACGACGCTTTCCTCGCCGAAGTTCGAGGACGCGATGTCCATCGGCTCGCGGAAATGGCTGATCATGTAGCGCCGGATGTAGGTGGCGCAACCTTGCGATCCGTGGAGGAAGGGGAGGCAGCCTTCGATTCCACGGAACGCGAGGCAGGCGCCGAGAGGGGCGCAGAGTTTGCAGGCGTTGCGGGTCGCGGTGAAGTTCTCGCCCGTCAGCGGACGGTCCTTCGGCGCGGGGCCGCAGCCGCACTTGGCTTTGTCTTCCGCGTCGCAGGCGTTGGCCGCGTCGGCGTCCGGCGCGCAGGTTTTTCCACAATCGCAGCTCATTGTTCAACTCCTCCAAGACGGGTGGGCTCACACGAAGGCGCGAAGCCACGGAGCCGTTCGGGTCTTAGTGCCTTTGTGTCTATGTGAGAGAAAATCATCCTTGGCCTCCAGCACGCCGGGGCGCGAACTGCCAGACGGGGCTCATGACCGACGAATGGACTTCTTTGGCGAAGTTCAGCATGCCGATGAACCCGGCGAGCGCTTCCTTGCGCTCGTGGTTGTGGTCGCAGAAGCCCACGCCGATCTTGTAGGCGATGGGGCGTTCCTTGACGCCGCCGATGAAAAGGTCGACGTCCTTCTCCTTCACGTACTTCGCGAGCTCGAGCGGGTTGGTGTCGTCGAGAATGACGGTGCCCGGGTCGCAGAGTTCGGAGAGTAGCTTGTAGTCTTCCACCGAACCCGTTTGGGAACCGGCGATCACGACGTCCATGCCGAGCGTGCGCAGCGAGCGCACCAACGAAAAGACCTTGAAGGCTCCGCCGGTGTAGACCGCGGCCTTTTTCCCTTGAAGGTCTTTCCGGTAGGGCGCGAGCTGGGGAACCAACTTCGCCACTTCTTCTTGAATGACGCGCTGGGCGCCCGCTCGCATATCGTCGTCGTCGAAAAAGTCGGCCACGTCGTAAAGCGCCTTCGACATGTCCTCGATGCCGAAGTAGGAGGCGCGGCTCATGGGCGTGCCGTATTCCGTTTCCAGCATCTTCGCGAGGTTGCTGACCGAGCCGGAGCACTGCACGATGTTCAGGTGGGCGCGGCCCGCTTTGCGGATGTCGTCGATTCGACCGTCGCCCGAAACGGAGCAGACCACGTTCACGCCCATGCGCTCGTAGTAGTCTTTGATGATCCAGATCTCGCCCGCCAGGTTGAAGTCGCCGAGAATGTTGATCGACTTCGGAACCTTCACGGGATGGTCGTCGGTTCCGGCCAATTTGAAGAGCGCGTCGCAGGCGGCTTTGTAGCCCTCTTTCTTGGATCCCTTGAAGCCTTCGGAATCGACCGGGATGACCGGGATGCCTTTCTTCTTCTGAACCTTCTTGCAGATGGCGTTCACGTCGTCGCCGATGACGCCGATGATGCAGGTGGAATAAATGAAGGCCGCGCTGGGTTTGTATTCGTCGATCAGTTCGCAGATGGCGTTGTAGAGCTTGTTCTCGCCGCCGTAGATGACGTCCTTCTCCTGCATGTCGGTGGAGAAACTCAACCGATGCAGTTCGGGGCCGGATGAGAGGGCGCCGCGGATGTCCCAGGTATAGGACGCGCAGCCGATGGGACCGTGCACGACGTGGATCGCGTCGGCGATCGGGTAGAGCACGACCCGCGAGCCGCAGAAACTGCAGGAACGCTGACTAACGGATCCCGCGAGGCTCTGCTTTTCCGCCTCCATCGCGAACTCGCCGCCTTCATGCACCTGGGCTTTTCGCTTCTCGAGTAGATTGATTTTTTCTTCAGCCATTTGCTTTCCCAATGAATGCGACGTCTTATTGCATCAGGTGTGCCATCGCCGCCCAAACGGCGCGCGCTGAAGTGTTAAGTACTTAGCGATCAGTGGGTAATAAAATTAATGAGGC
Organism: Pontiella desulfatans; assembly: GCA_029287275.1. Taxonomy (GTDB): domain Bacteria; phylum Verrucomicrobiota; class Kiritimatiellia; order Kiritimatiellales; family Pontiellaceae; genus Pontiella; species Pontiella desulfatans_A. The sequence continues at coordinate 5,326 of JARFRL010000303.1, read as the reverse complement.
AGGAGAAGCGAGGCGTTGTTCAAGATTCTCGCCGGAAATATATTTCCGCGGCGCTCGGGCCTTGCATGGGTCGATGTTCCAACCCGTGGAAAACGAAGAGGTTAAGTAAGTTTCGACATTTTTTTCCGGCGAAAAAACGGGGTGGAAAAATATGTAGGGGTCTGGTTTTAGGCGGAAATGGGGGCGCGAGCCGAAGGATGATCGCGCCGCGTGGGCACGATAAAGAGCGGAATGAATTCCGCTCTTTATTCAGTGTTAAGCTTAGGTGAAGAGGGGCTTATATGAATTTAAGATCAATGGTTTCGTCGTCGTTGGCGGAGATGGTGTATTGGCCGGACGGGACGATGCTGAAACCGGCTTCCGCGTGCGAGTCGATGATTTTTTTCACGGCGCTCGCGGCCTCTTCGGGCTCGCATTCCGTATTGGTGAAGAGCTTGAGGTCGGTGGGATTCTCGGTGAACTGCAACAGAAAAGCGGAGTGTTGCACGAAAACAAGATCGTCGTAGGCGTAGGTGACTTCCAAGCCGAGGTCGGCCAGCAACGCGGTGATTTTTCCGAGAGGTTTAATTATCGCTGTGTTCATAATTTCATTCTCCTTGGCGAAACACGCGAGACGCTTGGAAGGTTTGGTCGGCGCGGTTTCGCTGGCTGGGGTTTAACACGAAGTCACTAAGCTCACAAAAAAAGGCGGTTTTTAGCGTTCTTCGTGTCTTTGAGTTTATTTTTACGCGGCGATCATGCTTTCAGCCCAGTTCTTGATGTCCTCGGCGGTTTCAATCATCTCCAGAATGGCTTCCATCGATGGTTCGGCGCGGTGGTAGCCGGCGAAAACGGGGCAGATGTTCTGATAGGACTCGAACTTGCGCAGCTGGTCCGCGATGGCCTCGTCGATCTCGCCTATCTGCTTGGTCGCGTCGATGAGGTCGGTGAAGGTGTGGTTGTCGGCCAGTTGGCCATTGGCCATGAGCGCGCCCATCACGTGTTTTTCGATGGCGAGGCCGATGATGTTGTAGAGGATCTCGGTGGTGAAGATGGCCGGGCGTTTCACGCCGCCGCGCGCGGTCTTCAGATATTTGTCGCCCTCTTCCATGAAGCTTTTCCAGTCGGTCACGGCATCTAGTTGTGCGGTCATTTTAACGCTCACTTTGGGTTGGCTTTCAAGACGCGTTTCATTCCTCGCCTTGTTGAAATAAATGGAACCGGAGCGCGGGGTGCGAACAGAGGAGGAGAGAGATTTCTGTCAAGAGGACTAACTCTTCCCGCGCTCCGGTTCCAAAAGGATTTCGCTCCCGCCTCCGGAACAGGCGGGAACGAAAGGGTGTTACATGACCAGTTCGACTTTGGTTTCGTCGGCGCTGGCGTCGATCTTATCCATCAGGGCGCCGAGGATTTGCTCGAGCAGACGGATGCCGCCGGTGTATCCCACGGTCGGGAAGTAGCTGTGTCCGATACGGTCGATGATCGGGAATCCGTAGCGCACGAACGGCAGCTCCTCGTCGCGGGCGATGTACTTGCCATAGGTGTTGCCCATGAGCAGGTCCACCGGCTCGTTCTTGATCCACTGGTGCAGCTGGAAGATGTCGGCCTGTTTCCCGTTCATCACGTTCACGTTCGGGGCTTTCTCCGCGCAGAGCTCTTTGATCTTCTCGGTGAATTTCTTGCCCGGCGTGCCGGAAACGATGTGCGTGGGAACCATGTCGAGATCCAGCAGGAACTCGGTCAGCGGGATGAGCTGATCGGGGTCGCCGAAAAGCGCGACTTTCTTGCCGTAGAGATACTGCGACATGTCGGAGACGACGTCCACCAGGCGGCCGCGTTCGGCGACGAAGGAGGCCGGAACCGGAACCTTGGCCGCGTTGCTGAGCGCTTCAACGAAGCGGTCGGTCGCGGAGAGGCCCACCGGAATGTCGAGCACTTCGTAGGGCACCTTGAACTTGCTGTCGAGCAGCTTCGCGGCGTCTTCCGAGGCCCAGGAGCCGAGCGCCAGCGTTTTGATGCTGTCGCCGGAGGACGCGATGTCTTCCACGGTCGCGCCGCCGTCGGGATACATTTTGAACTCGCCGGTTTGCGGGGTGTCGACCACGTCGGAGGTGTCGGGATACATCACGATCTTGGCGAGCATTTCCGCGGCGATGCGCTTGATTTCGCGCATGTCGGACGGTTCAACCCAGCCGGGCATGATGTTGACCTGATCCTTGGCGACGCCGGTGTGTTTCGCGAGCCCTTTCACGATGCCGGCGCACATGTTGGAGAAGCCGGTGACGTGGGAGCCGACGTAGGACGGCGTGTTGCAGAAGATCACGTTCTTGCCTTCCGGCACCTTGCCGTCGGTGGTGGCCTTGTCGACGATCTGGTTGAGGTCGTCGCCGATGGTTTCCGAGAGGCAGGTGGAGTGGATCGCGATCAGATCGGGATTATAGATGGTGAACATGTTGGAAATGGCCTGCATCAGGTTGGCCTGTCCGCCGAATACCGAGGATCCTTCCGTGAACGAGCTGGTGCCCGCCATGATCGGATCTTTGTAATGACGGGTCAGCACGCTGCGATGATACGAGCAGCAACCCTGCGAGCCGTGTGAGTGGGGCAGGCATCCGTGGACGCCCAACGCGGCGTACATGGCGCCGACAGGCTGGCATGTTTTCGCCGGGTTGATGGTTAACGCTTTGCGTTCCTTGATTTCTTTGGGTGTGTGTCTTAAGAGCATTGGATTCTCCTTAGTAGTGTTGTCAAAGGTCTGAAGGTCGCGGGTCGAAGGTCCTTTGACTTTGGACCTTCCGACCTTTGACGACGATTAGGCTACGTATTCCGCGCAGATGCAGGGGTCGGTGTCGGTCTTGGCCAACCACGGCGCCTTCAACTTTTTCCAGATGGTCGTGCTGAGCATCGTTTCGATGTCCGTGTAGAAGTTGATGGCTCCCTCGAACCCGGCGTATGGTCCGCCGTAATCGTAGGAGTGCAACTGCTTCAGCGGAATGCCCGATTTCTGGACGACGTATTTTTCCTTGATGCCGGCGCAGAAGATGTCGGGTTTGTAGAAGTCGACCAACTTCTCGGTTTCCCAGTGGGTGATGTCGTCGACGATCAGGGCGTTGTCGGCCATGTCGGTGTTCATGCCCTTGTAGTCGCTGACTTCCATCCCTTTTTCCTGGAGGGTTTCGAGTTTGATCTCGGACGCCCGCGGGTTGAAGCGCTCGGTGTCGGGTTCGACCTTGAGCTCTTCAATGTTCCGGCTGTCCGCGTCGACCTTGATCGTCGGCAGCACTTTGCGGCCTTCGTAGTCGTCGCGATGTCCGAATTCGTACCCGGCGGAAACCGTTTCCATACCCAACTCTTTGAAGAGTTCCTGATAGTGATGGGCGCGGGAACCACCAACGAAGAGCATCGCCAGTTTTCCTTCGGTGCGCTTGCGGGCTTCCGCGGCGCGGGCTTCCACTTTCGGAAGTTCCTCGGCGATCACTTCTTCGATTTTCGCGATGAGCGCTTCGTCTTCGTAGTATTCACCGATCTTGCGCAGGGCCTTCGCGGTGGATTCGCCGCCGATGAAGTTGACCTTCATCCACGGAATGCCGAACTTGGTTTCCAACATTTCGGCCATGTAGTTGATCGAACGATGGCACATGACCAGGTTGAGGTCGGCCGTGTGCGATCGCTCGAACGCGCCCATGGTGGAGTTGCCCGAGAAGGTGCAGACCACGTTGATGCCGCACGCCTGGAAGATCCGGTCGATCTCGAAACCGTCGCCGCCGATGTTGTACTCGCCGAGCAGGTTGATGTTGAACTGGCCTTCCGGTTTCGTGTCGTCGTTGCCGACCACGTGACGGAACAGCTGGTTGTTCGCGATGTGATGGCCCGCGGACTGGGATACGCCTTTGTAACCCTCGCAGCTGAAGCCGAACACGTTGCAGTCGCCGAGCTTTTCCTTCATCTCGCGGGAGACGGCGTGCACGTCGTCGCCAATCAGACCGACGGGGCAGGTGGAGAAAACGCCGATGGCCTTGGGCTTGAAGATGTCGTAGGCTTCCTGAATCGCCTGCTTGAGTTTCTTTTCACCGCCGAAGACGATGTTCTCGTCCTGCATGTCGGTGGAGAAACAGTAGTTGATGAAGTTCTCGCCATCGGGCCCTTCTGGACCGGGGTCGGTCTGGTTGCGGCGGGTCAGCCAAGCGTAGAAGCTGCAGCCGATCGGACCGTGCACCAGGTTGATGATGTCGCGCGTCGGGCCGAGGACCACCCCTTTGCAACCGGCGTAGGTGCAGCCGCGCTGGGTGATGATGCCCGGAATCGTGCGGACGTTGGACTGGACTTCCTGGTCCAACTTGGAATCGTTGATCACCATCGATTTAGCGCGTTTGCGCGCGATCTTCGGCGGGTATTTCGCGAGAATTTCTTCCTTCAGCGCTGAAGGATCCGGCAGTTTCTTGTCTTCGCTCATTTCAAACCTCCTGAGGAGTCAAGCACGTCGCCGCCACACGGGCCGCTAACGGTTTCTCCTGTTCTAACTCGGGTTGCTTCCAAGATCGGCAGGACGAAAATCTTTCCATCGCCAGAGCTGCCGGTTTGATTGGTGTTGATGATGGTCTCAACGGTTTTTTCGACCCATTCGTCGGACACCACCACGGTGATCAGACGCTTGGGAACCAGACGCGGACCTTCGCCCAATTGATCAATCGCTTCCGGCGCGCCTTCCTCGGCGCCGTGCAGAATGCGAAAGTCGACCAGTCCTTTGCCGCGACCTTGGACACGGCCGGTCGCGGTGAAGGAGCTGACGCCCGCCTCGTTCAACGCCCGCTTCGTGTCGTTGATCTTGTTCATTCGAATTACAGCCATTACTTCTTTCATGATTCTCCCTTCGGGATAATTGATTTCCGATTTGAGATTTAAGATTTCCGATGGATTGGAACTCAGGCGCCGTTCGGCTTTTTGGGTTCGCTGTAGCCGAGTTTAAAATCGGCGATCGGCAATCAAAAATCGGCAATGACTCAGTCTTCTTTGACGCCAGAGCTGATCGTGTAGATCTCATCGACGGGCGAGATGAAGATTTTGCCGTCGCCATAGTTTCCGGTTTCGCTGGTTTTGGCCGCGCCGAGCACGGTCTTGACCACGAATTCCTTTTCCGCTTCCGGAATCACGGTCATCAGCATTTCCTTGGGCAGCTCGTCATAGGTGATTTCGCCGACTTTCAGGCCGCGTTGTTTGCCGCGTCCGAAAACCGGAACCTTGGTGACGGCCGGATATCCCGCTTCGAGCAGGCTTTTCATGACTTCATCCGCTTTTTCAGGGCGAACGATGGAGCGTACGAGTAGTTTGGACATTTTTTTCTCCTGGT
>JARFRL010000003.1 GCA_029287275.1 Pontiella desulfatans | reverse complement strand
GAAAAAAACTTGCTCGATCAGCGAACTCTTTTAAATTAACATCTTGCTCGTTGACACGGAGCTAAGTACGCTCTGCGTGCCTTTACGGCACTATTCTTGCGGCTGAAAAAAACGCGATCAAAAAAAATAGGCTCTATTATGTATACTATCGAAAAGAACGGGGACCATCTCCTTGTGAAGTTCAATGAGATCTTCGACTTCCCCATGATCCAAACCATCATCCATCATCTAACGAAGATCAGGGAATATCCCGGCACCAACGATATCTGGTTGATCGGAAATCATCACGCGGACATTCGACTGGGCGAGCTCGAAATGATGGTTCGTGAATTTCAGTGCCTGTGCCCAACCGACGCGACGCGAACCAAAACCGCGGTCGTGGTGGACAATGGCCTTACCGGAGCGATCATCAGTCTTTGGGTCGAGGGACTCAAGAATCGGGTGGCGTTCGACATCAGGATTTTTCCGGCGCTGGAAGAGGCCCAGGCGTGGCTGGGCGTCGGAAAGAAACGCGTTGCCTGACCCACAACCATCCCCGCGCGACGCCCTCGCCGCGCGACGAGACAAACAAAACCATGGGAGCTATCATGAAAAAAACATTAATGTACGCGCTGGCCGCTCTTTTGCTCGCGGGCCTGAGCGCCGAAGCCAAAAAGGAGCAAGGAAAAGACGCGCCGGACTCGGAAATGAAAAAATCGGAAGGCATGGGCAAGGAAGTGTCCGAGCAAAAAACGAAGGAAGTCAAAACCAAGGCGGAGGAAACCAAAGAAGTCGGCCAACCCGATGAAGCCAAGGGAAAAGGCAAATCCGAAGAGATGAAAAAGGCTACCGCCAAAAAGAAGGAAACGAAAAAGAAAGCCCAGGAAGCAGGCGAAAAGATGGAGCAGGAACAAAAATCCTGGTGGAAGTTCTGGAAAAAATAACCGACCGTGACGCTTCGACCGCGTAGCCGTCCTCTCGGGCGGCTTTTTTTATTCCCAAGCTCGCTTCGCGGGCTCGCGCCAAACCCGCTCCATGGCTCTCATCCAGCCTCGACACAAAAAAAGCGTCGTTTCGGGAAAACGACGCGGAAATACATGGTCGGGGCGACTGGATTCGAACCAGCGACTTCTACGTCCCGAACGTAGCGCTCTACCAGGCTGAGCCACGCCCCGATGACCAAAAGACTGCGTAGTGTACGCATCGGTGTTTGAATGGCAAGCGGGAAAAGGGAGGAAAGTTGAAAGCTGAAACGGATGGACGAGAGGCGTGACGATTGAGACGTGAAACTCCAACGGGGAGTGGCCGCGGAGGGCGAAGGATTGAAGGTTTCAGGGTTACGGGGTTACAAGGGTTGAAAGGGTTGAAAGGTCTGAAGGTCAAAGGTCGAAGGTCTGAATGTCGAAGGTCTCAGGGTTTCATGGTTAAAGGGTTGAAAAGTCAAAGGTCTGAAGGAGCAAGGTCTCAAGGTTGTTCGTAAGAGGCGTGAGCGGCGCCAACGGATGGTTAAACACGAAAGCGCGAAGGGCGCAGAGGGCGACTGGAAGCCGACGATACGTAGCGTCGCTAGGCGCGGGGATGGGCGCGTTGATAAACCTCTTTGAGGCGCTCGACGGAGACGTGCGTGTAGATCTGGGTGGTGGAGAGCGAGGCGTGCCCCAAGAGCTCCTGAACACCGCGTAGGTCGGCCCCGGCGTCGAGCAGATGCGTGGCGAAACTGTGGCGCAGACTGTGGGGCGTCAGCTCGGCGTTCAGACCGCGGAACAAAACGTATTTTTTCATCATGCGCTCGATGGAGCGCGCGGTGATCGGGCCACCGTTCTTGTTTAGGAAAACCGGGCTCCGAACGTCCTTCTTGCCCTCCAGCAACCAGACGTTTTCACGCAGCTCCAGGTTTTTCATCAGGGACCGGATCGCGGGCGAACCGAGCGGACAAAGCCGTTCCTTTTTGCCTTTGCCGCGAACGCGGGCCACGCCGGAGAGCAGATCGATTCGCTCTTCGGGCAGCGTGACCAACTCGTTGACGCGCATGCCGGTGGAATAGAGCAGTTCGAGAATGGCCGCGTCGCGGGCGACCATGTATTCGCGCCAAAGTTTTTGTTTCGGATTGGTGGCGGACTGGGTCTCCGCGTATTTCTCGGGCGCTTCGAGCAGCTTGCCCACCTCGGCGACGGAGAGAATCTGGGGGAGGTAACTCCCCTTCTTCGGCAGGTTCAGCCCGCTGAACGGATTCTGGTCGACGTATTCCTCGCGCAGTAGAAACCGATAGAACGAGCGCAAGGCCGACAGCTTGCGCCCCGTGGTGGTCGGCGCCATTTCCAGCTTTTGGAAAAAGACCAGAAACTTGCGCGCCGAAAAACGATCCGCGTCCTTCCATTTGTACGGCGGCCGCGCGTCGTCGCCCCACGTGATCTCGCAGAACTGCCGGATATCAATCAGGTAGTTGCTGATCGTGTGTTCGGAGGCGTTTTTCTCGCCTTCCAAATACTGAATGAAATGCTCTACGCGCGGATCGTTCATAAACGTCTAAACACTAAGGCACGAAGGTCGCGCGGTCAAAGGTCGAAGGTCTCAAGGCTGCAGGGTTCAAAGGGTGAAAAGGCGAAGGTCAAAGGTCGAAGGCGCGAAGAACGCGAAGGCCGTGGCGAACGGGTTGTCTTCGCGCGCTTGGCGCCTTCGTGTTTTTTATTCCTCGGAGGGAGCTTCTTCTTTTTTCGGCTCTTCTTTTTTCGGCTTGGGCTTGCGGGGCGCGGGCAGGCCGTATTGATCCATCAGCTCGACGTAGTTCGGAATCTGCTCGGTGTACCGCGCGGCCATTTTCTTGAGCGCGGCGAGCTGGCGATCGGAAAGCGCGCCCCGGCCTTTGAACTGACTGGAAATCGACTCGAAGAAGGTCTTGTCGTTGAACTCGCGTTTACCGCGCATGGTCGGTTCGGCCCATTCGGTGATGTTTTCCATCAGCGCGATAACCGGCGCGGTGGTGGGATCGGCCTCGACTTCGGGCTTTTCATCGAGCTTGAACTCGACCTTGAGCGCCTCGAAGTTTTCGAGTTGGTCGGAATACTTCGTCAGCAGCGTGTCGAGATACGCGACCTGACGGTCGCTCAATCGCTTGCCCATGGTGACTTGATCGCCGAGCGACGAGACGAACTTCTTGTCGTCGTAGGTGCGCTTACCCACCGCGCGCGGCTCCTCGAACTGGACGTTCGACAAAACCTGGATCTTGCGCGGCGTATCGGCGCGGACGGCTTCCGGCTCGACCAATTCCAGTTCGGTCGCGAGGCCTTCCGGCACCTGCTTGATGTAGCGGCAGCACATTTTGTGAAGCATTTCGCCCTGACGTTTGGACAACAGCTCGCCCTCGCCGACCGTTTCCTTCAGATCCTCGAAGGTCTTCTGGTCGTCGTAGGTCCGGCGGCCCGACTTGACCGCGGGCGCCCACTCGACGACGTTCGACAAGGCGTCGAAACATTTCGCGACGAAGGCCGGTTCCGCGGTCTCCTTGGCGTGGTCGATCCATTCGAGCAATGACGGATAGAACTCCTTCATCATGTCGGTCCACTCGATCTTGCCCTCCTCGACGTCGTCGAGTTTGGCCTCCATGTCCGCGGTGAAACGGGCCTCGAAGAGATCGACCTTGTTGCCGGACTTCAGTTTTTCCTCGGTACGCAGCACCAACGTGATCAGCTCCTTGCCCAGCTCGGTCGGAATCAGCGAGCGTTTTTCTTTCAAAACGTATTCGCGTTCGTCGAGCTTCGACATGATCGCGGCGTAGGTCGATGGACGGCCGACGCCGTTTTCCTCCAAGGCTTTAATGAGCGACGCCTCGGTGTAGCGCGAAACGGGCTTGGTTTCCTTCTGTTCGGAGAGCCAGTCCAGCACGTCGAGGTTTTCATCCTTCGCCAGCGGCGGGATCGTTTCGGTTTCGGAGTCGTCGCCCTCTTTCGGCTTGTCGGCCGCGGCTTCGACGCCGCTGGCTTTCATGTAGCCGGGGAACACGATTTCCGACGCGGTGGCGCGGAAGAGATAGGTGTTTTCGGAACCGGCTTCCACCTCGACGGTGCGGCGCGCGATCCTCGCGGGCACCATTTGGCTGGCGACGAAACGCTCCCAGATCAACTTGTAGAGCTTCTGTTCCACGGCTTCGAGCTTCACGCCCTCGCGGCCGGGTTCGACGGACACATCGGTCGGACGAATCGCTTCGTGAGCTTCCTGCGCGGCGCCTTTGCTTTTATAGAAGTTCGGCTTCTCGGGAACATACGCCGCGCCGTAGCTCTCGCCGACGAACTGGCGACACTCGTCCTGGGCGCTTTTCGCGATGTTGAAGGAGTCGGTACGCATGTAGGTGATCAGTCCGCTTTCATACAGCTTCTGCGCGATGCCCATGGCCCGCGCCGGGGCCAAGCCCAACGAGCCGGACGCCGACTGCTGCAGCGTGGAGGTGATGAACGGCGGACGCGCGCGACGGGTGACTTCCTTGGTGATGACGTCGCTGACTTTCAGCGGGCTGCTGTCGAGTTCCTTCTGGATGCCCTCGAGCTGCTCCATGCTCTTGACCGCGCCGGGCAGCAGCTTGCGCTCCTTGATGCCGATGGGGTCGCCGTTGATCCGCGCCAATTTAACGATGAAGGGATCCAGCGGCGCCTCCTGCTTGCGGACTTGCGCGCCGACGGTGAAATAGGTCTCCGGCTCGAAGTTGGTGATCGCGTTCTCGCGCTCCACGACGAGGCGCAGCGCGACGGTCTGCACGCGGCCGACGCTCTGCGCGCCGCGGATCTGCTTGCGCACCACCGGGCTGCCCTGGAAACCGACGAGCCGGTCGAGGATACGCCGCGCCTGCTGCGCGTTCACCCGGTCCATATCGATCTTTTCCGGCTGTTCGAACGCCGCGAGAATCGCGGGCTTGGTGATCTCGTTATACGTCACGCGGAAGAAGTTCTCGTCCGGAACGGTTTTCTTGAGCGCCTCGTACAGATGCCAGGCGATGGCCTCTCCCTCGCGGTCCGGGTCGGGCGCGAGATAGACGTTCTCGCACTTCTTGGCCTCGGCCTTGAGTTCCTTCAGCACCTTCTTGCCGCGGGTCGTCGCCGTGTATTCCGGCTCGAAATCCTTTTCGACGTCCACGCCGAGTTTCTTGGGCGGCAGGTCGCGCACGTGGCCCACGGAGGCCATCACGACATAGTCCTTGCCCAGGAATTGGTTGATCTTCTTCGCCTTCGCCGGCGACTCCACAATCACTAGATTTTTGCTCATTTCACTTCCTACTGTTATTTTAAACACAAAGGCACGAAGGACTCGAAGGTTAGACGACGAGTCGCTTGATACCGTTTTTAATTAAAGGGACGTTGTAATTAATCAGATATCCCAAACGCATCTTGCCTAGCCGAAGATAAGTGAGCGTTTGGGCTTCAAATAAGGGGTTCATTTCCGTCACGGCCTTGTTTTCCACGACCACCTGTTCTTCAACCACCATATCGATTCTAAATTTGTTCCGTTCAAGAATCCGGCCATCGAATTCGATCGGTAAAACGACTTGCTGATCCACCTTGAAACCCTTTCTTCGCAAATCATAAATCATGCATTCTTCATAAACCGATTCCAACAAACCGGGACCAAGCTCCTTATGAACACGATACGAGGAATCAACGATTTCCTTGCCGATCCGTTCCAACTCATCCGAGAGCGGTTCATGTTTCATTTCTTGGTGTCCTTCGAGCCTTCGTGGTTCATCTCATTTCCCGAAGATCCTCGGCCAGCTCGACGATTCGGCCGGGCAGGGTTTTGATCACCCGCTTCATTTCCAAGCCGAGCAGGATTCCGCTCAGCTCGTGGCTTTTGACGCCCAGCTCGCGCGAGAGGGAATCGACGTCCATCGGCTCGTTCCAAAGGGCCTCGACGACCGCGGATTCGCGTTCGTCGAGCGGCACGTCCGGCCGCGCCGCGGTGGCGGCTTCCGGCGCGTCCAATTCAGACGGCGGAATCAGGAACTCGTACTCTTCCAGAACATCGTCGATGCGCTCCACCAACTTCGCGCCGTTCTTGATCAGCAGGTGCGGCCCCTTCGCGCCGGGCGTGTCGATCCGCCCCGGCAACGCGAACACCGTCCGGCCCTGCTCCGTCGCGGCTTCCATGGTATGCATCGAACCGCCCTTGACGTCGGACTCGATCAACAACACGCCCATGCTCAAGCCGCTGATGATCCGGTTGCGATAGGGAAACGTCATGCGATCGGCCTGACGCCCCAGCGGGTACTCGCTGATGACCGCGCCCTGTTTCGCGATTTGTTCCGAAAGCGCCGCGTTTTCCGGCGGGTATAAACAGTCCAACGCGCCGCCCAGCACAGCGATGGTTCGGCCCTTGCTTTTCAGCGCGCCGCGATGCGCCGCGGTATCGGTGCCGCGGGCCAGGCCGCTAACCACGGTGAAGCCGGTCTGGCCTAGTTGGTACGCCAACCGATCCGCCGCGTTGAGCCCGTAGTGGGAGGTCGACCGCGAACCGACGATCCCGAGCGCTTTATCGTCCGCGGGCAGCAACCGCCCTTTAACGTAGAGCGCGAGCGGCGGATCGTGAATCGCCTTCAGCGCCGTGGGATATTCCTCGTCCAACGGCGTGATGATCCGCGCGCCGAGGTCGGCCGCCTTTTCAAGTTCCTCCTCCGCGTCGATCGAATCGCGGCGGGTGATGATCTTGAGCGCGAGCTTCTCGCCCACGCCGCGCGCTTCCATCAGCGCCTCGCGGTCGGCCTCGAGAATCGCCTTGGGCGATCCCAACACGTCGATGAGTCGCCGGACGCTCACGGGTCCGAGCCCTTCGATCATGTTCAAAACAATATATGCCAATCGCTCTCGCATCTAATCATTAACCACAAAG
>JARFRL010000459.1 GCA_029287275.1 Pontiella desulfatans | reverse complement strand
TCGACGTCGACGATCGCGCCTTCGAGGGTGGGATCGTTTTTCGCGACGTCGAATTTATGGGGCACGCCGGTGAGGAATTTCGCGACCACGGGCTCCACCTCGCGGCCGAGGACGGAATCCTGGGGGCCGGTCATGCCGAGGTCGGTCATGTAGGCGGTGCCGTTGGGGAAGACGCGGTTGTCGGAGGTTTGACAGTGCGTGTGCGTGCCGACGACCGCGGAAACGCGGCCGTCGAGAAAGCGGCCCATGGCCATGCGCTCGGACGAGGCCTCGCCGTGCAAGTCGACGAAGATCACCTTGTCCGAACTGAGCTCGGCTTTGAGCATGCGGTCGGCGAGCTGAAACGGGCAGTCGTAGGAGGCTTGCATGAAAACGCGGCAGATCAGCTGCAGCACGACCAGCGGTCCTTCGGGCGTTTCGACGCGGATCCACCCTTTTCCGGGCGCGGATTTGGGGAAGTTGGCGGGCCGGATGATCCGGTCTTCCAGATCGATTCCCGCGACCATGTCCTTGCTGTCCCACGCGTGGTCGCCGAGCGTGACGACGTCGGCGCCGGCGTTGAGGATGGCGTTCGCGATCTCGGGCGCGGGGCCGCGGCCGGCGGCGGCGTTCTCGGCGTTCGCGATGATGAAGTCGACGCGGCCTTCGCTTCTAAGCCGGGCGGCCACCTGCGTGAACGCGGCGCGGCCGGGCTTGCCGACGATGTCTCCTACCAATAATACTCTCATGTATTCCTCGTTCCCAATGATTGGAACGGAGAATACATGAAAGTCCTTCGGTGTCGAGGCGACTCGCCGCGCGCTTTATTTCGTCCGATCAAGCGCCTGAGCCTTCTCCACCATGCGGATGAATTCGGCGCGGTAGCCCTCCATGTCGTCGCCGCGAAAAGCGCGGGCGCGCTGTAGAATGTCGTCGTAGTTCGCCGCGCCCTTGAACTCGGAGTCGCGGAGCAGCAGCCCGAATTCGGCGACCGCGCTGGCGAAGCCGATGTTGCCGTTCGGGCGCAACGAGTTGAAGTCGGCGGCCGCGACCGTTTCGGTGATCAGTCGGCTGATCTCGCCATCGGGCTGTTTGTAGCGCAGCTTGACGGTCATCAGCTCGTCGCTCTTGGTGAGCTTGGTTTTCTGATATTTCAACTCGCCGGCCGTGGGAATCTCCTCGTCGGACCCCGCGAGGATCAGCTCGTAGAGCGCCGTGACGGTGTGCCCCGCGCCGAGCTCGCCGGCGTCTTTCCCGTCGTCGTCGAACTCCTCGGCGCCCATGACGCGGTTCTCGTAACCGATGAGCCGGTAGGCTTTGATCTTGCGCGGGTTGAACTCGACCTGGATTTTGACGTCCTTCGCGATGGTTAGCAGCGTGCCGCCCATTTCCTTCACGAGCACTTTTTTGGCCTCCAGAATGTCGTCGATGTAGGCGTAGTTGCCGTTGCCCTTGTCGGCCAGTTTTTCCATCTTGGAGTCTTTGTAGTTTCCGGTTCCGAAGCCGAGGACCGTCAGGAAGATGTTGGAGGCGCGTTTTTTCTCGATCAGTCGGACGAGGTCGCCGTCGGAGCTGACGCCCACGTTGAAGTCGCCGTCGGTCGCGAGGATGACGCGGTTGTTGCCGTCTTCGATGAACGCGTCCGCGGCGGTTTGGTAGGCCAGTTCGATGCCCGCCCCGCCGGCGGTAGAGCCGCCGGCGTCCAGCCGCTCGATCGCGGCGAGGATGGCGTCCTTGTTGCTGGTCGGCTCGAGCACGAGGCCCGCGGCGCCGGCGTAGACGACGATGGAAACCGTGTCTTCGGGACGAAGCTGATCGACCAGCAGGCGCAGCGCGGATTTCAGCAGCGGCAGTTTGTCGGGGTTGTTCATGGAGCCGGAAACGTCCAACAGGAAGACGAGGTTGTTAGGCGGCAGGTTCTCGGTTTCGATCCGCAGCCCCTGGAGCCCGATGAGCGCGAGTTGGTGCTGCTGGTTCCACGGGCAGTCCGCGACTTCCATCGAGACCACGAAGGGATCCTTTCCTTTCGGCGCGGGATAGTCGTAGTCGAAATAGTTGAC
>JARFRL010000456.1 GCA_029287275.1 Pontiella desulfatans | reverse complement strand
GACCAGGTGAAACGCAATGGTCCGGTTGTTTCCAGCGTGGGCAGCGAGCGGATGCCGAGCCGCGAGCTGGTGGAATATACGTTGACGACTCCGGGCGTGGACATCGCCATCATGGGCATCGGCGCCATCTCGGCGGAGAGCCGCGACTGCCAGCTGATCCAGAATATTTCCGCGGCCCAGATCGGCTACGGCGCTCTCAGCGCCAACGACCGCCGGAATATTGAAAAAAAGGCCGGCAGAATGGGCCGCGACAAAAATGGGTTGACGAATCAGTTCCAGCAGGAAGAGATCGGCCTCACCGCGGTAACGAATCCTCAGCTCAAGCCCACGACGGTTGAAGGCCGTGGCGGCATTGAGCTGACTTGGGACACCGCCATCGCCGGTGACGAACCGATCCAACACTACAACGTGCTGCGCGACGGCGAAAAGGTCGCCACCATTCCGCACGTGCCGCAAACCACCACCGATCCCTTCCGCCATGTCGACGCGCGGACCGGCGGGGCGGCGAGCTATGTCATTGAAACCGTCGATGCGAGCGGAAGTATCGTTACTTCTGGAGCTCTGAATTCATAAACAACACGGTTGAAGAAGATTGGAATTAAACTGGCTATCAATCGAAGGAAACAAAAGATTCTAATAAAATGGCGTTTTTGTCGCTTAGTGAATGGTTTTTGTCGCTTGTTGATAGGTTGTCAACAATATGCACTGGTATGATTTCCGCTTCAAATTAGGAGAAGACATGAAAAAAACGATCAAGTTGAGTCTGTTGGTTGGAATTCTGTCACTTGCGGGCGCGGTCGCCGCGTCGGCTCAATCCGGGTCAGGTGATCCGCTGAGTAATTTTCCCGAAGGGAAAACCCCGGAGGTGATTGGTAAGCGCTTGGCGGAAAATCTTCTGGCCAGCGATCACAAGCTGGTCAAGGGGTACAAGTTTATCCGGACCAACCACTCCATTCATTACGCCGAAATCTGCGCCGCGTGGGGCGCGTTGGGATTCGCCGAACTAACGAATGACGATGACATGCTGTCAGCCCTGCAGTATCGCTACCGCCCGATCGTTGATGAAGAAAATTCCGAGTACATTCCCCGAGGGTATCATGGCGACTTCACGGCCGCCGCGCACTTGTATCTCAAGATGTATCAGCTTCGCGGAGACAAGCGCTTTTACGACCTGGGCATCAAGATGGTGGACGAACAGTGGAAAGATCCGAACCCGGAGGATGGATTGACCTGGCAGGCGCGCTGGTGGATCGATGATGTGTTCATGATCGGCTCGGTCGACGCGTTGGCCACTCGGGTGACCGGTGATCAGACCTACGTCAACAATGGCGCGCTGCTGGTGAACGCGTACATGAGCAAGCTGCAGCACGACAATGGATTGATTCCTCACACGGACCGCGTGCCGCATTACTGGGGCCGCGGGATTGGCTGGGTGGCAGCCGGAATGGTGGAAGTGCTGCGCACCCTGCCGGAAGATCATTACCTGTATGATGAGATCCTCGGATACTACCAGAAAATGATGGCGGCCCTGCTGCCGTTGCAGACCGAGAACGGTCTTTGGCGCCAGCTGGTGGATCAACCCGATTCATGGGAAGAGAGTTCCTGTAGCGGAATGTTCACCTACGCGTTCATCACCGGTGTCAAGAATGGCTGGTTGGATGAAAAAACCTATGCTCCCGCCGCGCGCAAAGGCTGGTTGGGACTGTGCGGCCTGCTCAATGAAAACGCGGAGTTGCCGGAAGTCTGCATCGGCACCCCCGAGTTCAAAACCAAGCAGGAGTACATGGATCGCCCGCGTTTGATCGGTGATTTCCACGGTCAGGCCCCGCTACTGTGGTGCGCCAACGCGTTGCTTAGATAATGAGTGAAGTCAGAGATAAACAGACCCTTGGGAAGGAGCGCGAAAACATGTTTCAAAAAAAAAATAGATTGATGGTGGTCGTCGGTGTCGGCGCGTTGCTTGGAGCCTCCTTGGTCGCCAAGGCGGGAACAATTGACGCCGACTATTTCAGTGATTTCTCCGAAGAGCAATCGCCGGAGGTGGTTGGCAAGCGCGTCGCGCGCAAGCTGTTGAAAAGCAAACATAAGCTGGTGATCCCCCGCAGTTATCCGCGCATGCTCGTCAATGAGTCCCTCCATTACGCCGAAATCTGCGCGGCCTGGGGCGCGTTGGGATTCGCCGAGCTGAGCCACGATCGGAACCTGCTGCTCAACTTGGAACTGCGATACCGTCCCATCGTCGATGAAGAAGACTCCGATTACATTCCGAAAAGCTATCATGGCGACTTCACCGCCTCCGCGCACCTGTACCTCAAGTTGTATCAACTGCGCGGAGACAAACGGTTCTACCGACTGGGCATGGGAATGATCGAAAAACAGTGGGAAAATCCAAACCCCGCGGATGGATTGACCTGGCAGGCGCGCTACTGGAACGATGATGTCTTCATGATCGGCTCGGTGAACGCCCTCGCGACGCGGGTCACCGGCGATCAGACGCATGTGAACAACGCCGCTCGACTCGTGGACGCCTACATGCGCGTGCTGCAGCACGACAACGGTCTGGTCTCCCACACGCCCCATGTTCCTTTCTACTGGGGACGCGGAATCGGCTGGACGGCCGCCGGCGTAACGGAAGTTCTGCGCACGCTCCCGGAAGATCATCCCCTCTATAAGGATATTCTAGGATACTACCAGAAAATGATGGCGGGCCTGCTTCCCCTGCAAACGGAGAACGGTCGCTGGCGCCAGCTGGTGGACCAGCCAGACGCGTGGGAAGAAAGCTCCTGCACCGGCATGTTCACCTACGCGATGATCACCGGAGTTAAAAACGGATGGCTGGACGCGGAGACGTATGGGCCGGCGGCGCGAAACGGCTGGCTGGGACTGATCAGCATGATCAACGAGAATGATGAGATCCGCGATGTCTGCATCGGCACCAACGAGCAGAAAACAAAAGAAGGCTACATGAAGCGCAAGCGCCTTTTGGGCGATTTCCACGGACAGGCTCCGGTCATGTGGTGCGCCAACGCGTTGCTGAGGGAATCCCGAAAATAAAACCCCGTTTTCCTTCCCCCCGATCGCCGATGGATTCGATTTTCATTAATTCACGACAGAAAACATGGACATCCAATGAAAACAAATATTGATGCCACGCGCGCCGTTTTCTCGGCGTTCCTGTTGGTGGGCGCGTGTTCCCGCGCGGCGACGAACGACGAACGGGGCGCGCGCCGTAATATCGCGTTGGAAGCGACCACCTCATCCAACAGCGAATTCGGGGGCAAACAAATATATCTGGCTAAAAACGTGAACGATGGGAATCGGGCCAACAAAGGTCATGGGCCCAAGTTTCCCTCATGGGGGCCGGATAAAGTCGAGAATCCGTGGTTGAGACTGGAGTGGGAACAGGATGTCGAAATCGATCACCTCCGGGTGTTCATCCGTTGCGATTTCGCGCCTTATGCCCGGCAGGATCATGACAGTTGGTGGAAATCCGGAAATATTGAACTCTCCACCGGGGAGACGGTGCCGTTCACTCTCGAGAAGACCGCCGACGGCCAGGTTGTCGAGCTTTACGGAAAAACCGCTCGTTGGATCAAGTTCACGGATCTGGTTGCCCATGAAGACAAGTGGTGCGCCTTTTGCGAGGTGGAAGTGATCGGCCAACCAGCGGGCCCCGACGCGGGTGGAAACTGAACCAAGGTTTTGGCTAATGAAATTACGCCTCATTCACCGGATCGTTCCGACGCTGGCCCTCTTTTTCGGGGCTAGCTGTTCATCACTGATTCACGCCGCGCCCATGGAACGCGTTCAGGTCGATGTGAACCGCGTCGTAGGTCCGGTCACGTACGCGGGCTCCGGGTTTCTTATTGGAGCTTTTTCCATGGATGAGCCCGATGATGAACTGTTTCTTCCCTTGAAGGTTAAGCGGGTGCGCGGTGGTGAAGAATATCTGATGACCGTTTATGAAAAATGCCTGGAACACGATATTCGCATGGAGGTGATCGGCACCTCCGCGCCGTATTGGAAGGAATGGCCTCTGGACGGCGGCGAAGAGGGCTATGAACGACTCGAGCGGCATTTCGAGGAGTTAGTAAACCGCATGCTGGACCGCGGGTTGAAGGGACTCGATTACTGCGTTTTTATTGACGCGGATTCGCCTTGGATTAATTGGGTTGAAGAAACAGACGCCTATTTTTTAGAAGCGTACAGACGCGCCTATGAAATCATCAAGAACACGGATCCAGAAGCAAAGGTGGTCGGCCCCGGAAATCATTGGGGACCTATAACATCGTGGTGGAAAGAGCATGAAGGAGACCATACCTGGTTTATGCGGCGGTTCATCGACTACAGCGTCGAGAACGACTGTGTTCCCGACATCATTTCCTGGCATGACTATTCGTTGGACGGTTTGGGGATCACCCGCGACGCCAAAGCCGTTCGGGAATATTTAAAAAAGAAGGGATTGCCGGACCTGCCGTTGGAACAGGATGACATGGGAGGGAAAAAAAGCGTGTTCCGCCCGGGAATCTTCGCGTCGTACTTGGCCAATGTTGAACGATCGCGGATTTCGTATACGGTGAAATGTTGTTGGAATCGGGACTGCGTGGGAAACAGCCTTCAGGGCATGCTGACCCCAAAAGATCACCAGCCCCGTTCACTTTGGTGGATGTATAAATCCTATGGCGATCTTACGGGAAAAATCGTGGAAGTGTCCGGCTCTGAAACCGTTGACGCGATCGTGGCGATCGATACGGATCCCTCGATCATTCGAGCGGTTATCGGCCGCTTCAAAAACCGCGGCGAACCGGTCCTGATCCGGTTCGCGGGGCTGGGCAAACAAGTTCGCTCGGTCAAGGTCGTGGCGGAGCGCGTTGAAAACACGGAACATCTTCCCCTCAGCCACCCGGAACAAACCATCTCGGAAACAAGGCCGGTGATAAACGGCATGCTCGATATCGTGCTTGAAGATCTTAACCCATTT
>JARFRL010000391.1 GCA_029287275.1 Pontiella desulfatans | reverse complement strand
AGCATGCTCGGCGAGTTGAACCGGACGCCCTTGGAAGAGGCGCTGCTCTACGCGTCCGAAACCCGAAGTTCCAGTCCGGTCCGCGTGCTTCGCGACCGCGACGGCCAATCCACCGGCGTCAAAGGACTCTACCCCTGCGGTGAGGGCTCGGGCCACGCCGGCGGCATCGTCAGCTCCGCCCTCGACGGCATGAAAGCCGCGGAGACGCACGCCACGCGGTAGTGGAAATTTAGCCAGACCGCGCGGAAAACCGGGCTTGACCATTTTTCGATGGATCGAATAATGGACTTGACCATTTTTCGATCGATATGATATCAGCCAACTCTATGAAGCGGATATACGAGTCCATTATCACGGATCATTTCGAACGAAATGGAGAAATGCTGTTTATCTCCGGCGCGCGGCAGGTGGGGAAGACCACCACCGCGAAAAACATCGTCGGCGACGGGCTATATCTGGACTGGGACGTACAGGAAGACCGGCTGGATATCATTCAGGGGCAACGCCACCTATCAACCCGTCTCAACGCGGTGCCCAACCAGATGATTGTGTTCGACGAGCTTCACAAATACGCCGACTGGAAGAATTTCATCAAGGGATTCTACGACCTGCGTAGCAAGCTCGACTGGAAAATCATGGTCACCGGAAGCACGCGACTCGATACGTACAGAAAGGGAGGCGACAGCGTTTTGGGGCGCTACTTCCACTTGCGAATGTTTCCTTTTTCGCCCGCGGAACTAGCGCGAACGGAGTTCACGGGGAAAACCATCCATCCGCCGAAAAAGATAGACCCCGCGGCTTGGGACGCCTTGATAGAATTCGGCGGCTTTCCTCAGCCTTTTCTGAAAGCCGACAAGCGGTTCCATCGTCAATGGAGCCGCACCCGTCAAGAACGTCTTTTCCACGAAGACATTCGCTCCCTGGGCAAGGCGTATGACGTCGCGAAAATCGAATTGCTCTCCGAACTCATACTTCTGAACGCGACGAACTCGCTCAACTATTCATCTTTCGCCCGAACGCTTCGCGCGTCGGTTGAGTCGGTGCAGCGATGGATCGTCCTGCTCCAGCAACTTTCCTACTGCTTCACCTTGCGCCCGTGGACAAAGAACATTTCACGCTCCATCGCGAAAGAGCCGAAAATATTCCTCGGCGATTGGTCGCGCGTCACCGATCCGGGGAAACGGAACGAAAACATGATCGCGTGCGCGTTGCTTAAAGCCGTCGAGGGCTGGAACGATACTGGACTGGGCGACTTTTCCCTGCACTTTATCCGAACCAAGGAAAAGCGCGAAGTCGACTTCCTGATCGCGTCCGATGGCGCGCCCTGGGCGTTGATCGAAGCCAAGACCTCCGAAACCACCCTCTCGCCGCAACTCGAATATTTCCAAAAAATGCTCGGCGCGCCACACGCGCTCCAGACCGTGATCAACCTCCCCTACCAAGAGGTCGATTGTTTCTCCCTCAAAACCCCCGCGGTCGTCCCCGCCCAGACCCTGCTTTCACAACTACTATGAAAATAAAAACGCCCTCCTTTATTGTTGATGAAGAATTGATCCGCCGGAACTGCGAGATCCTCGCGTCCGTGAAGGCGCGGACGGATTGCACGATTCTACTGGCGCTCAAGGGCTTCGCGATGTGGCCGATGTTTCCGCTGATTCGGGAATATCTCGACGGCGTGTGCGCGAGCTCGCCGTGGGAGGCGCGGCTGGGCCGCGAGGAGTTCGGCAAGGAAGTCCACGCCTACGCGGCGGCCTATTCCGACGCGGACTTCGACGAGCTGCTAACGCTGTGCGACGAGATTGATTTTAATTCGTTCGCGCAGTTGGAGCGGTTTCGTACCGCCGGCGTCTCGCCTGCCCCGCCGCGAAGCCGGCAGGATGCCGGCGGTACGGTTTTTGGTCTGCGCATAAATCCCGAATGTTCGACGCAAGATCCGGCGCACGCGATCTACGATCCCTGCGCGCCGAAGTCGCGGTTGGGCGTTCGGCGGAAGGATTTCGAGGGGCGATCGCTGGACGGGATTTCCGGCCTGCACTTCCACTGCCTGTGCGAACAAAACGCCGATGATCTTGAAACGACGCTGAAAGCCGTCGAGGAACAATTCGGCGACATCCTGCCGCGGATGGATTGGGTCAACTTCGGTGGCGGACATCACATCACCCGCGATGACTACGACATCGAACTGCTTGTTAAACTGATCAACGACTTCAAAGCGAAATACGACGTTCAGGTGATTCTGGAACCCGGCGAAGCGGTCGCGCTGAACGCGGGCGTTTTAGTGGCCCGCGTTTTGGACGTGATCGACAACGACGGAGCGATCGCGATTCTCGACGTCTCCTGCACGTGTCACATGCCCGACGTGTTGGAAATGCCCTACCGCCCGGAGATCGCGGGCGCGGCGGTGCCGAACGAGAAGGCCCACACGTATAAGCTCGCGGGACTCAGTTGCCTCGCGGGCGACGTGATCGGCGACTACTCCTTCGATGAACCGCTACAGGTCGGCGACGAACTGTACTTCCAAGACATGGCCCACTATTCCATGGTGAAGACCACCTTCTTCAACGGGATCCAACATCCCGATCTGGGCGTCAAGCGCGGCGATCAGGTCGAAATCATCCGCGCGTTCGACTACCGGGATTACCGCGACAGACTCTCCTGAACCGCGGCGGGAAATCCATCAACCGCGGAACTTCCGCCAGTCACCCAGCTCCGTGATCTCTTCGCCCAAGGTTGAAACCTCGGGTTCGGCGATGAATCCGCAGACTTCCGCGCCGCTCCTCAGCTTCACCTTGCCGATTCCCAACGGGGCGGGGATGGCGCTGACGAACTTGCCGAAGGCTTTGAAGGTGAGTCGGTAGATTTCGAGATAGATGCCTCCGCCCTTTTCAGCGTCTTTGATCAGACCGGGTTTCGCGACGCCTTCGGTTTCAAAGGCGTACATGCGATATTCCGGCGCGGTCTCGGTCGACTCCACGAAGGCCGCGCCCAAATCTTCCAGCTGATGGTGCAGCGGATAGCCATTCAGGTGCGCCCCGCAAACGGCGATATCGACCGTTCGCTTTTTCCGCGCGGGTTTAAAAGACATCGGTCTGTTTTCGGTTTTCCCGACATGGAGCCCGGAAACCTGATGAAGCCGGTCCGCGAGTTGAAGCAGCTTCACATCGTGCCCGGCGAACGAGACCAAGGTTACGCCAAACGGAACGGAGGAGGTCATGGAGGTCGGCACGGCGACCGCCGCGTAGTCGAGCAGGTTCATGTAGTTGGTGTAAAAACCCAGATTGGTGTTCAGCTGGATCGGATCGGCGTTCACCGCCTCACGCGTGTGGCACGTGCCCGCGGTCGGCGTGACGATCATGTCCACCGACCCCATGACGGTGTCCGCGCTTCGTTTGTAGGCCTGCAACTGGTACATCGCCTCAAAAACCTTCGGCGCCGGAATCTCCAACCCGGACAAAATAATCTTCCGCGTGGTTTCCAGCACCGCGTCGGGCTGGTCTTCAATGAAGCTCCCCACCGCCGCGTACCGCTCGTTGACCCACGGCCCGGAATACAGCAGGTTCGCCGCGTCGAGAAACGGCAGGAAATCAATCTCGACCTGGTTTCCTCCGGCCTTTTCAAGCATCTCCACGCTTTCATAAAACGCGACTTCATATTCGGCGTTCCCGAAAAACTTGAGCTGTTCCTTTTTCGGAACCCCAAAGGTCCATCCTCTGGAAATCACCGGCTCCTGTTCCAGCTCGCGGGCATAGGCGTCCGCCGGATCAAAATTCGAGGCGACGTCAAACACGGTCCGCGCGTCGGCGGCGTCCAGCGCGAAGATGGAAACGCAGTCGAGACTCTTGCAGGCCGGCACCACGCCGGAACAACTCAACGCGCCTTTGGAGGGTTTCAAACCGATCAGGTTGTTGAACGCGGCCGGTACCCGGCCGGAGCCCGCGGTATCGGTTCCCAGTGAAAAGCCGCAACACCCATCGGCCACCGCCACGGCTGAACCGCTGCTCGATCCGCCGGAGATATAGGCGCGATCAAAACTGTTTGGGCAGGCGCCGTATGGCGACCGCGTGCCCACCAGCCCGGTGGCGAATTGATCCATGTTGGTTTTGCCCAGCGGGATCGCGCCGGCCAGAATCAGTTGCTCAACCACATACGCCGACCGCTCCGGCACGTATTCAAACTCCGGACACCCGGCGGTTGTCGGGATACCCGCCAGATCAATGTTGTCCTTAATCACGAAAGGAATTCCATATAGCGGCTTCGTTTTCGGCGACTCTCCCGACAACGCGTCGACATACGCGGCGACTTCTTCCGCGGTCAGTTTCCGTATCCATGCTTCCGGAGCGATTTCGTCCGCCCGTTTCAAACACTCGGCGATAACCGATTCAACCGTTTCTTCACCGCGTTCGTACGCCTGGTGTAGCGCGCTGATCTGTAAACTTTTCATTTTGCTCTCTTCGTGGAATTAGAACCGCGGAAGCCGCTCGTCTTGCGTTTCCGTGTATTCACTGTGTTCCGTGGTTGGTTTTCAATCGGTTTGATCGCGCAGACCGGCCGGCCCTGTTGGACGGTGGCGCCGGCTTCGCAGAACACCTGCACCACTTCCCCGGCGACCGACGCGGTGACGGGGATCTCGGTTTTCATGCTTTCCAGCACAATCACCACGTCGCCCGCTTCCACGATATCCCCCACTTCGACCTCGCGCTTCCAGACGCTTCCGGCCACCGACGCCGTCACCGCCTCGGCGCCTTCGAAAATTTCCGAGTCCTCGGTCGAGGCTTCCGCGATTTCTTCCTCGAAGGTCAGCAGATCATTATCCACCCAGTGCTGATATTCAGCCGCGAAAGCGTCCTGCTGTTTCGATTTGAACGTGGCGATGCTTTCGGAGTTTTCCTCAAGGAACGCGTCGTAGTCATTAATGTTGAAGGTGGTCTTTTCAATCTTCAGCGAGAACCGGCCTTTGGGGAAATCGCGGCGCATCCGCGACAGCTCTTCGCCGGAGACCGGATAAAACCGCACCTGGTCAAATCCGCGCAGCAACCAGGGTTTTCCCGATTCAAACTCGCGGGTCACGTGATAGCGATTCCACATCTGAACGGTGCGTCCGACAAACTGATAGCCGCCCGGCCCTTCCATGCCGTAGACGCACATGTACGCGCCGCCGATGCCCACCGCGTTTTCCGGCGTCCAGGTTCGCGCCGGGTTATATTTCGTGGTGACCAGTCGATGCCGCGGATCCACCGGCGTCGCCACCGGCGCGCCGAGATACACATCGCCCAGACCCATCACGATATAACTGGCGTCGAAAAGGATGTCCTGAACATCTTGAATGGAATCGAGCCCGTTGACGCGGCGGATGAACTCGATGTTGCTCGGACACCACGGCGCGTCCTTGCGGACCGACGACATATACTTTTCAATCGCCAAGCGCGTCCGCGGATCATCCCAACTCAACGGTAGATGAACGACGCGCGACTCCACTTCCCGCGGACTGTTTTCAGCCAGCTCCACAATCAGCGAATCGATGATCTCCAGCAGCTTCGGCCGCGGCAACACCGCGGGATCAAAATGAACTTGGAACGATCGGATGCCGGGCGTCAGATCAATGATTCCCGGCAAACCCATCTCCTCGAATTTCAGGCTCCAGGCATGCACCTTGAACCGCAATCGCAGATCAAGTCGCAAGGGACCGAACTCCAACAACAGATATTGATCGCCGGCTTGACGGCAGACCACTTTTTCAAATTCATCCTCCGCGTTCCACGTGGCGATCACGGCCGGCGTGTCTTCAATCACCGCGTAATTGGGAACCGTCATCGCCTCGCCCGACTC
>JARFRL010000389.1 GCA_029287275.1 Pontiella desulfatans | reverse complement strand
CCGTTTCCGTGGCAGACGTGGCAAGTGAAGTCGACCTCCACGCTCGGCTCGGTGAAGGGGAAGAAGTGCGGGCGGAAGCGGATTTTCACGTCCGGCCCCATCAGCTCGCGGGCGAAATAGGAAAGCGTGCCTTTCAGGTCGGCCAGCGAGACGTGTTCATCAACGTTGAGTCCTTCCACTTGGTGGAAGTTCGCGGAGTGCGTCGCGTCGGGCGTGTCGCGGCGGTAGCAGCGCCCCGGCGAGATGATCCGTACCGGCGGCTTGTGCTCCATCATATAGCGCACCTGAACCGGCGAGGTGTGGCACCGCATCAGGTCGCCGTTCTCGAGATAGACCGTGTCCTGCTCGTCGCGGGAAGGGTGATCCGCGGGCGTGTTGAGCGCGTCGAAGTTGTTCCAAACCGTTTCGACGTCCGGACCGTCCGCGACGGTGAAGCCGAGCGTCTGGAAAATCTGGGTGATGCGATCGGTGATCTGGGTGATCGGATGCCGCGTTCCGAGGTTCTGCCACTGACCCGGTTGCGTCAGGTCGAACCCCGCGCCACCGGTCGCGCCGCCCGCGGCGAGCGCGGTCTGTTTGGTTTTGATCAGCTCCGTCAGTTCGTTTTTCAGCTCGTTCACGGTTTTTCCGAACAGCGGTTTTTCTTCCGGCGCGACGTTTTTGAGCTCCTGCATAACCTTTGGAAGCAAGCCTTTGCGCGAGAGATATTCAATGCGCACGGCCTCCAAAGCGTCCGCGTCCGCGGCGGTCTGGGCCTCGCCTAACGCCTTCGCTTTCAGATCGTTCAAATCCTGTAAATTCATAATTTCCCCCCGTTTTCCAAGCTTTGGAAAAACAGCCATCTATAATCCAAGCTTGCGGGCGTATGGCAATTGCTTTTTCGCGTTATCTTCAGCGCTCAGAACATTTTTGGAGGAAACGAATGGCGCGCGCGGCGGATCGGCTTCGATCGCGCCGCCCAATCGGTTCTTCTTCGGTAATCTTCGGTCAAATCAGACTTCCATCGGTCGAAACGGAAGGTTAGATTTCGCCATCTTATGAGTAAACCATGTGTCTTTTTTGATCGCGACGGAATCGTGAACGAATCGCCCGGTCCGGGCTACGTCGAACGGTGGGAGGATTTCCATCTTCAAGCGGGCTTCGTCGCCGCGTTGCGGGTCGTGGCGGCCAAAGGCTGGCCCGCGGTGATCGTCACCAACCAACAGGGTGTCGCGAAGGGCCTCTACTCCGAGGACGAGCTCGACGCCATGCACCAAAACCTGCGCGCCGCGCTGCGGGCCGAGGGGCTCGACGTGCTCGACGTGTTCAAATGCGTCCACTTCGCGGCGGACGGCTGCGACTGCCGCAAGCCCAAGGCCGGCATGTTCTTCGCGGCCGCGGAGAAGCACGCGCTCGATCTGCCGCGCTCGTGGATGATCGGCGACAGCGAGAAGGACGTGGAGGCCGGCGACAACGCCGGTTGCGCGGCCACCATCCGCGTTTGCCCGTTGGACGAGAAAACCGCGGCCGACTTTCACGTGGCGCGGATGGACGAGGTGGCCGCCATTTTGGAAAAGGAGCTCGAGCCATGCGCGTAGTGGAAACCAACAGTCCCGAGGAAACCTGGGAACTGGCCGCCGAACTGGCCAACGAACTCGGACCCGGAACCGTGATCGCGCTGCACGGCGATCTCGGCGCGGGAAAAACCTGCTTCATTCAGGGCTACGCCGCCGCGCTTGGAATCGACGAACCCATCACCAGCCCGACCTACACCCTGATCGGCGAATACGAAGGCCGGCTGCCCTTGCACCACATCGATCTCTATCGATTGTCCGGCCCCGAAGAGGCGCTCGGCCTCGGCCTTGAGGAATATTTCGACGTCGACGGAATCACCGCGATCGAATGGGCCGAGCGCGCCGAGGGACTGCTGCCCGAGGATTTGCTGCATATTGAAATCAAAGCCGACGACCACACCGGAACCCGCGTGTTCCGCGTCTTCCGGGAGAACGAGGCATGAGAATCTTCGCGATTGAGTTGAGCACGAAAATGGGAAGCGTCGCGGTCGTCGAGGACGGCGTCGTGATCGTGGAGGACCGCTGGGAGGAAACCTTCAAAAACCGCCAGCGGTTGTTCGACGCGCTGGGCGCGCTGAACGTCGATTGGGATTCCATCGATCTGTTCGCGGCGGGCCGCGGTCCGGGCGCGTTTTCCGGCATGCGGATCGCCTTCACCGTCATCAACGCGCTCGCGGCGCCGACGAAGAAGCCCGTTTACGCCCTTAACAGCGGCGCGGCGCTGGCCGCCCGAATCGGCGCGGCGAAAACCGCCGTCGTGGGCGACGCGCGGCGCGACAAGGTTTGGGCCGGCGTCTTTTCCGGAACGGAACTCGAGAAGGAGTTCGAGCTGATGGAACGCGACGCGCTGAAGGATTTCGTTCCCGCGGACGCGCGGGTGGTGAGTCCCGATCAGGAACGCCTCGCCGAACTACTCGCGGATTTCGACGGCATGACCGAGCCCGCGTATCCCTCCGCCGGGACGCTCGGCGAACTGGTTCACCGGCGCGTGGAAAACGGGATCGCGACCGAGCCCTTCGAGCCGCTCTACATGCACCCGCCCGTCTTCATCGCTCCGCGTTTCCCCGCTTAGTTTTCGATTCGTTCTGGCCCACCACGATGCCCGCCACGATGAAGGCCATGCCAACGATGCTAATGACGGTCGGCGATTCGCCGGGTAGAAAAATCCAGCTGAGCGCGGCGCCGACGAGCGGGATCAGGAATTTCCAGAGGTTGAGTTTGGAGACCTTGACCTTGCTGAGAAGATGAAACCAGATCGCGAACGCGGTCGCGGAAATCGTCGCGAGCCAGAGCAGGCTTCCGTAATACGCCGCGGGCAGACGAAGCGCTGGAACGCCCTCGAAGGGCAGGGCGATCAACAGCAGGACCGCGCCGCCCATCAGCATCTGGGCGCTGTTAAGCGCGATCGGATGCAGCCCGCCTTTGCGTTTGGCGACGACGACGTTTCCAATCGCGGAAACGAACGAGCCGCTGAGCAACAACATGAGCCCGAAAAACTCCTTCGCGCCGACCGCGCTCCAAGGTTTGGCCGCGAGGCTGATCAAAACCACGCCCGCCATGCCCAGCGCGATGCCGGTCATGGTTCCTCGTTTCATTTTGTCGTCGCGTGTGAGCAGGTGGGCCATCAGCGCGGAGGCGAGCGGCCCGACGCCGATCATGATCGCGCCCTCGGCGCCGCGCGCCCAGCTGAGGCCGATGAAGAACGTGGAATAGAGATAAACCGTGTGAAACAGGCTCACGAGCAGCACGGTCCTGAATTCCTTTTTCATCAGGCGGAACGGCGCGAGCAGGCTTCCGCACAACGGTAGCTGAAGGAGCCCCGCGAGCAGGAAGCGCGAACCCGCCAAATTCAGGGGCGTTTGATGTTCCAGCGCGTTTTTGCCGGCCACGAACGCGGTGGCCCAAAGCAGGCAGGCGAAGAGGGCCGCGAGGTTGTGGCGCGCTGAGGCGGTGTTGGGCATGGGAGACGAATCCCGTTAGGGCTGGACGCCGATCGATTGGCGGTGCTCGCGGATGCGGCGCTCGTGATCTTTGTCGCCGCGGTTCAACACTTGGAACACGTTGTCAACCGCGTTCGAAGCGTCTTTTTCCATGAATCGGGTGTAATGCATTTCGCCGGCTTCGTTTTCCAGCGCGACCGCGACTTCGCAGGCCTCGAGGGGGGTCGGCGGAGTGACGTTGAACTTGCCGGTCAGCATCTCGACTTTGGCGTTGGACCGTTTGAGATCGTCAATGGAGTTGGCGATCAAGTCGTGAGGGAACTTGCCGCGCTTCGCGAAGGAATCGCGGGCGGCGCGTATGAGCGCGGCGTGGCTTTTTTCTTCAATATGAAGCTGCCACCAGAAATCTTGTTCCTCGGGCAGCGCCTCGGAGAACGTTTTGTAGAGTTCCGCGACGTTCAGCTCGAGCCGAATGCTCTCATCGATCAATTCGTCTAGTTGGTTGGTTTCCATATCGAGCGACAAACTGATGAAACCTATCCGAAGAGTCCAGACGCCTTTTTAGATTTATAATCCCCACTAATCCGCCTCGTTTTATCGGTGTTTGCGGCGCTTGCGCTTTCCGCGCGGATGGATAGAATGGACCAAAAAGGGAGGCGAACGCGCGTGGTGTTGAACAATCCAGAACAGATCGGCGATGATCTGCCGACGCGGTTTCGGCCCGATCTGG
>JARFRL010000372.1 GCA_029287275.1 Pontiella desulfatans | reverse complement strand
CAGAATCACCTCGGTGCCGACCGCGGCCGGGAAGCGCAGCGTGAAGGTGACCATGATGACGATCGAGATGTTGGGCAGGATGTGCTTGAACATGATGCGGCCGGAGCCGATGCCGAGGGCTTTCGCGGCTTGCACGTAGGTCTGCTCCTTGTGCTTCATCACCTCGCCGCGCACGAGCCGGCAGAGTCCCACCCAGGTCGTTAGGCCGATGCCCAGATAGACGCCCAGCAACCCCCTGCCCGGAACCACCATCGCGATCGCGAGGATGAACAGCAGTCCGGGCATGGACGCGAAGGTGGAATAGAGCCAGACGATGAAGTCATCGACTTTCCCGCCGAAAAATCCGGCGAGGCAGCCGAGGAACACGCCGATCGGGATCGCGATGAAGGAGGTGATGATGCCGACTTTGTACGCGACGCGCGCGCCCTGCGCCAGCCGCGACATCACGTCGCGGCCCAGGCCGTCGGTGCCCATCCAGTGGGCGCGGCTCGGCGGTTGGTAGGCGACGTCGAGATGGGTCGTTTGATACGCCGGCGTGACGTCCTTGAACTGGTGATACTGATAAACGATCTCGCCGTACAACGCCAACAGCGTGAACAGGACGACGAGCCCCAGACACGCCATCGCCAGACGGTTGCCGCGCAACCGCCGCCAGGCGTCGCCCCATAGGCTCTGTGATTTATCCGTCTTCATTTCAGTTTCACCCGCGGATCGGCCGCCGCGTAGCAGATGTCGGTGATCAGGTTCGCCACCACGAAGAGCAGCGCGCCGATCAACACGAGCGCGCGCACCACGTCGACGTCCGACGACAGCACCGCGTTGATGCCGAGGTATCCCAACCCCGGAATTCCAAAAAAGTTCTCCAGCAGCAACGAGCCGGTGTAGAGGAACGGAATCGCGATCACCACGTTGGTGATGATTGGAATCATCGCGTTTTTCAACACGTGCACGAACAGCACCCGCGGTTTGGAAACGCCTTTGGCGAAGGCGGTGCGGACGTAGTCCTTGTACATCTCGTCGAGCATGATGGTTCGGTAGAAACGGATGTTCGAGCCCAGCCCGCTCACCACGCCGATGATCACCGGCAGGATCAGGTATTTCGCGGACTCGTAGCCCCAGACCGGAACCCAGCCTTGTTTGTAGGCGAGGAAGTACTGCCCCGCGACGATGTAGATCAGATAGTTGATGCTCATCAGCGCCACCGCGACGACCACCAGAAAGCGGTCGATGAACTGGTTGCGGAAAAACGCGCAGACCAGCGACAGGCTGATGGAGACGATCACGCCGATGAAGAAGATCGGGATGGTGAGCGAAAGCGAGGGCGGCACGCCGTCTTTCAGCAACTTCGAAACGGGTTGCTTGAACGTTTCCGACGTACCGAGATCCCCGCGGGCGAGTTGCTTGAGGTAGAACCAAAGCTGCGAGTGAAAGGGATTGGTCTGGAGCCGCCGCAAGGTGAGCTTCTTGATTTCCAGGGGTTGGTCATCGGTTTCGAACAACGAGGTTTCCGCGCCCTTGAACCGGATTTTCTCGGTCTCCCAGCGCTCGGAGGAAAGCGACTGGCCGGCCACGCGGCCCGCGCCGCGGAAGGTGATTTTCCAGACGTACTCCGCCTCCGGCTTCAGGGCGAACGCGACGGGATTGATCTCGGCGCCGGGTTGGATGGCGATCGTCGCCGACTCGGCGGAATGAACGGCGTTGGAATCATCGCGCCAACGTCCGGCGGTGTTGGCGAAATTCTCGTCGACGTAGGCGCGGGTTTTGGCGTTGAATCCGAAAAACAGCGGTTGGTTGAGCCCGCGCCGCTCGTCGAAGTCCTCGAGCATTTCGAGCGTCACGTTTTTACCGAGCGCGATCGCGGCGAGATCGTTCGGCACGATGTTGAAGAGCGCGAACGTCAGGAGGATGACGCCGATCACGGTCGGTATCATTTGCCACGTTCGTTTGAGGATGTAGTTCAGCATGGCCTAATCCCGCGCCTTCATGTCGAGTTTGTCGTCGCCATAGGTTTCGAGCCATTCCGCGCGCTTCGCCGGATTGACGGCCCGGTATTTACCCATGCCGTAGGGGAACGCGTGCGTGGTGTAGTTCTCGACCCAGTCGTGGGTGAGTCCGAAATCCATGGGTTGATACATGAAAATCCAGGGGCAGTCCTCGATGAGGATGCCCGCCATCTTCTCGTAGAGCGCGGTGCGCTCCGGCGAGTCGAGCATGACGCGGACTTGCTCGTACATCCGGTCGATGTCCGCGTCGCGGTAGTTGGCGTGATTCGGGCCCGGCGATTCGTTCGCGCTGTAGAAAAGCTGCAGGAAGTTCTCCGCGTCGGGATAGTCCGCCACCCAGCCGAGCTGGAACATTTGCGCCTGCCGACGGTTCATTTTCTCGATGAACGCGGGCCAGGTGTTGTACGACGCCTTCAGCACGACGCCGATCTTCTGGTACATGTCGGACATCAGCTCCATCATCTGCCGCGCGTTGGCGCTCGCGCTGCCCAACTCCATCGTCAATTCCAGACGGCGGCCGGTCGCGGCGTCGGTCCCTTCCGGGTAGCCGGCCTCGACGAGCAGGCGCCGCGCCTTGTCCAGATTGAAGCTGTACGGAGACGGGTCGGAGAGGCTGCCGGCCAGCGGTTGCGGAATGGGGCCGCCGATCGGATGCAATCGGTTGTTCATGAACTGGTTCATCAGATCGAAATCATACGCGCAGCTGAGCGCCTGCCGAAGCTTGCGGTTGCGCGCGTTTTGTTCGGGGTCGGCGCTCGCGCCCACCACCGGATCCTCCCAGTTGAATCCGAGATAATAGATGTCCAGCGTGGGCGAGGAGACGAGGTCGATGCCGCGGTTTTCCAAGGAATCGTTGAGCCCCTTGTCGCTGGTGATGACGGCGTCCCAGTTGTCGCGCGTGATTCCGGAGACGCCAAGTTGCCCGGAGAGAAACATCATCCACGCGGTGGTGGAATCGTCGATGACGTACTGAACGACGCGGTCGATGAACGGAAGCGGTTTCCCCGCGTCGCGCGCGAGTCCGGCGGCGGCCTGCTCCGGCGTCGCGTTGGTGGGATAGGTTTCGACGCGGCCGGTTTCGGTCCACTTCGGACTGCGGGCGAACTCGATGCGCGAATTGCGGCGCCATTCCACCAGTTCGTAGGGACCGGTTCCAACGGGATGATTGACGAACGCCTTTCCGTAAAACTCGACCGCTTCGCGCGGCACGGCGAACGCGTAGTGCATCGCGAGAATGTAGAGTAGTTGCGGATACGGCTCGACCAAGGTGATCTGGAGCGTGCGCTCGTCGAGCGCCCGCAACCCCTCGACCTCCACGTCGTAGTTGGTGGGCTCTTTGCTTTTCGAGGCCTCGTAAAACGCGTCGAGGCCAACGATCCGACCATTGAACGCCCAAGAGCCCGAAGAGACGTTCTTGACGTCGACCACGCGTTTGAAGGAGTAGACGAAGTCCTCGGCGACGAGCGCGCGGCCTTTGCCACCGGGAAAGCATTCGTTGTCGTGGAAAAAGATGCCTTCGCGGATTTTGAAGGTGTAGACCAGTCCGTCGTCGGAGATTTCGGGCATGGACTCCGCCAACGCGGGAATCACTTTGTAGGGCCGCGCTAGATAGTCGTATTGAAGCAATCCTTCATAGAGGCGGGAAATCGCGAGCGACGAGGAAACCTCGCCGGAAATACCCGGGTCCAACCCGCGGATGCGGGAGGTCATCGAATAGGAAACCAGCTCGTCTTCCGGCGCGGGCGCGGTCTCGCCGCCGCATCCGGAAAACAAAAGACTCCCCGCGAGCGCCATCATGATGGCCATGGGGAGTCGTTTAATTGACGCGTTGAACCTCATTCAGAGAAGTCGGTCAACCGAGGCGTTATTCAGCGGGAATCTCGAGCGCGGGAGCTTCCGTGGTGGCCGGCGCGCCCAGATCAAGACCATCGATCGGCGCGGGCTGTACGGCGGCCGGCATAACCGGATCGCTGGAAACGCCGTCCATCAGCGTCGCCTCGCCCTGCGCGAACAGCGAGCCCAGCGCCAAGGCGCAGGCCATGAAGACGCAGCCAACAACCACGGTGGCCTTGGAAAGCACGTTGCCGGCGCGCGCGCCGAAGAGCGATTCGCCCGCGCCCGCGCCGAACGCGAGCCCCAGTCCTTCGCTCTTGGATTTCTGCAGAAGAACCAGTCCGATCAGCAACAAGCTGCAGAGGACCAGCACGACGATTAACAACGCTTTTAAAACCAACATATTCGTTTCCTTTTGCTATGAGGTCGAAGGTCTCTCGGACCTTCGACCGCGGCCAACGCCGCTTTTTTACATCGCGGCTTTGACGATGCCCGCGAACGAAGTCGCGTCCAACGCGGCGCCACCGATCAGGCCGCCGTCGATGTCGGGCTGACCGAGCAGCTCGACCGCGTTGTCGGGCTTCATGGATCCGCCGTACTGAATGCGAACGGCGTCGGCGGCTTCGGCGCCGACCATGTCTTTCACGACGCCGCGGATGAAGGCGTGCACGTCCTGCGCCTGCTGGGCGGTCGCGACCTTGCCGGTGCCGATGGCCCAGACGGGTTCGTACGCGATGACGAGTTCGGTGTAGGATTCGGCGGCGACGTCTTTCAGGCCTTCGCGGACCTGAACTTCAACCACCTTTTCGGTGCTGCCGGATTCGCGGTCTTCGAGGGTTTCACCCACGCACAGAATCGGGCGGAGGTTCTTTTCGAGGGCCTTGACGACCTTCTTGTTGATCCAGAAATCGTTTTCCTTGTAGTATTGGCGGCGTTCGCTGTGGCCGAGGATGACGTAGCGGACGAAGATTTCCTTGAGCATGGTGTGGCAGATTTCGCCGGTGTACGCGCCTTCGTCCTCGGAGGACATGTTCTGGGAGCCGACCGCGATCTGGGTTTCGGAAACGATGTCGCTGACGGATTTCAGCGCGGTGAACGGAGGGCAGAGCACGACGTCGACGTCCTTGCAGTCGGCCAGATCCAGCTTAACGCCGTTGGCGAGCTCGATGGCTTCCTCGATGGTTTTGTTCATCTTCCAGTTGCCGGCAATAATCTTCTTTCTCATCAAACAATCTCCGTTTCGTTTAAATTTATGGGGGAAATACCCGTTTACGTTCAAAAAATGAAGGGGGAATCTAGCGAAACCCACCTCAATACGCAAAGGTGAAATCGCGAAAAAGGCGCCTATTCGCGGCGCCTTTCGTTCGCGGCGAGGCGGCCGTCAGAGACTGATGATCACATAGCCCTTGTCGATCCAGCGCACCAGACTCGGGTGCCCTTGGTAATCGCCCGCGAGCAGCGCCTTTTGCTGATCCGAAAGCCTGTCTCTTATACACATCTGACGCTGCCGACGATCCAACTCTAGTGTAGATGTCGGGGGGGGGGGGGGGGTGGTTGGG
>JARFRL010000370.1 GCA_029287275.1 Pontiella desulfatans | reverse complement strand
CCATCCATGATATTGAGACTGAGTGTTGAATATTTGATACTGAGCGTGGAGCGCGAAAGCTTCGCGTATGGGTTAATAGCGGATACGTTTGTAATGAATGAAAGAAGACATACGCTGTCTAA
This sequence comes from Pontiella desulfatans, assembly GCA_029287275.1. Lineage (GTDB taxonomy): Bacteria > Verrucomicrobiota > Kiritimatiellia > Kiritimatiellales > Pontiellaceae > Pontiella > Pontiella desulfatans_A. The sequence continues at coordinate 7,670 of JARFRL010000370.1, read as the reverse complement.
CCACCGTGCGTTGAAGTCGCCTGTAGAGGAGAAGTTTGAATGAAAACATTGGCTTTATTTGTCTGTTTGCTTGTCTTTTTTAGCGGCGCTTCGGCGCGAGCCGCCGCGCCCCTTGGTGATACCGTTTGGTTCCATCATGGTGTCAATGAATCATACGTCACCGCCGACGCGGGGGATGGATACCGGCTGGAGGCGAACGGAATCTCATCCATTGGCGACGCGGAAAAGTTCGTGATTGAGGACGCGGGCGGGGGAAAGATCCTGCTAAAAGCTTTTACCAACGGAAAATACGTAAGGGTCGTCACCAATTCCGTGGATAAATTGTACGCGGACGCGACCGATACCAGCGACACATTAACGCACTATACATGGAGCGATCTGCCCGACGGCAAGGTCCGCTTGGCCACCGCGGGGGATTTGGATGGCACGGAGATTGTGAGCCCGGCCGGCGCGGACCAAGTCTTGCGGGCAAACGTGAACACCACCGATTCTCTATCTGAGTTTTCATGGGGGACGCTGGGGACGACGGGCGTGACGGTTCCCGATGTGGTTGACCTCGGTCAGTCCGCGGCTCAAACGGCTATCGATGGCGCGGGGCTGGTGCTGGGTACCGTGTCGGATACTTACAGTGGTACGATTGCCGTCTCAAACGTGGTGAGTCAGAATCCGGCGGCCGGAGCCAACGTGGCATCCAATACAACGGTTGATCTGGTGATCTCCCTCGGGCCGTCGCCAGTATCTCAGTCGATTCAACATTTAATCGCCGCGGCTACCAATGTGGTGGGCAATCCGGTCACGCAATGGCTCGACCGCTCAGGAGCCGGCAACCATGCCCTTCCGGCCGACGGAAATGTCACCTGGCCTAGCGCCAGCGTATCGGGATCGGGGCTTCCCGGTTTGGATTTCGGGGCGACGGCCAATTCGCTGAAGCTCTTCTCGGGGTTGGACTCGGACGCATGGCTCGATTTTACCGGAGCCGCGTCCGGCAACAGCGGCTTTTGCGTGCTGATGGCGTTCCGGGTTGATGATTATAATACCGATAATATGGATCTAATCGGAAATTCGAGTTCGATGGGATCCGGGTTTTGCATGCGCCTGCTGACGGACGGATCCATGAAAGCCTGGGTGGAAGGGTCCTCGACGCAAAAGGCGTTGGGCAAGGCCGCCATTCGCGACACCATGGTCGTGGCGCTGAACTACAACGCTTCGAGCGGTGCCGTGGAGTTTTGGGATTCAAACAGTGGCAACGCCTCCACTTGGACCGCCGTTGCCGCGGATAGTTCCGGTGGCGATGTAACGGTCGGTAAGACGACCGGGGCCAGCCGCTATTTCATCGGCATGATCGGAGAGGTGAAGGTCTTTAGCCGTGCGTTGGGCGCCGTGGAACTGGATGCGGAGACTTCAGCGATGGTGGATGACTGGGTCACGGTGACCGCGGTCCATGTGCCGGAAGAGTTAAGCGCTGTTTCCGACCTTGGTGAGGTGCGGCTGGACTGGCTGGATGATATTTCGGGCGAACTGTTCGCCTCTTTTTCGGTATATCGCTCCGAGGAAAGCGGAACCAATTATATGGAAATCGCGTCGGGATTGACCGACAGCGATTATAGCGATACGACGGGGGACGCGGGGGTTCCGTATTACTATGTGGTAACCGCCGTTGACACCAATGGCGCGGAGTCCGCCTACAGCAACGAGGCGGAGGGTGTTCCGTCCGAGCTGTCCGTGCTGCAACACCTGGATGCCACGAACGCGCTCAGTGTTCTGGTTAGCGGAAACGTGGTCACGCAATGGGTGGACCAGTCGACGAGCGGTTACAACGCGGTCGCGTCTTCAGGCAGCGTGGTGTATCCGAGCTCGCTGACCTCGGCCTCCGGTCTGGTGGGCATGGACATGCGCGGTGGGCTGGATACCCTGCAACTGTTTTCGGCGGCCGACTCCGATCTCTGGCTGGACCAGTCGGAATCGACGAACGGATTTTGCGTGATGGTCGCCTTTACGTGCCAAGACTTGGTTCCCGGCGTCGACAATGATTTGATCGGAAATTCCTCCGACGGCGGCACGGGCTTCGGAATGCGCTATACCGCGGCGGGAGAAATCCAGGCGTTTCTTGGTGGCGCCAGCGTTGTTTCAACCAGCCGCCTAATCGAGGCGGGCGACACCGTGATCTGCGCGCTGAATTACGACGCGACCACCGGGGAATTCTATTTCTGGGATTCCAAAAATTACACGGTCGTGACCGGCGCGGTGACCAAAGCGGACTTTTCGACCGCGAACCCGGTGATTCTGGGAGGCTCCGCCGCTGGCGGAATCTTTGACGGAATGGTGGGCGAGGTGGTTGTTTATGACGAAAGCCCGCGAGCCGATCATTTTAAAAAGACGCGTGATCTGCTGACTCATAAATGGCTTAACCAACCGAACATCGTGATGATTTACGTGGATGACTGGGCTTGGTATGGCTCCTCGGTGGCCATGGACGAGCGGATGGCGAACTCGGAACTCCCGAGCATTATTGAAATGCCCAACCTTGATTTGATGGCGGAAAACGGAATGGTGTTCCGAAACGCCTACGGTTCGCCACAGTGTTCGCCGGCCCGCGCGGCGATACAGACCGGACAGTCCAACGCGCGCAACGGATTCACCGTTTTCATGCTCAGTAACGATTATTATGACTCCAAGGCTGATCAGCCGGGAGATAGTTATTATGGATTCCCGGTGATGCCGAACGGGTCCGATTCAACCTTGGACGCCAACGCGGTGTCGATTGCCGAGGCGCTCGCGCCGATGGGCTATAAATCCGCGCTGTTTGGTAAGTGGCACCTGCGCGACGACCCCGGCAACGAGGGATACTACGCCCCGGATGGAGATACCAGCAACAACGAGGGAAACACGACAAGCAGTCAGCTGCTAGACGATATCGTCGACCCGAAGCTAATGACGCATATCACCGATAGCGGAAACGCCTACATGGAAACCGCTGTTGAAGAAGGGCTTCCTTTTTATGTTCAATTCTCGCACTACGCCATGCACGAAGGCCGCGAATGCTACCCGTCGTCGCGGGCGCGCTATCAGAACCTCCCGGCGATTGTGGCGTATAACGAGGGGGAAACCAATCCGGCGAACATCAACCGAAAGAACGATCCGGCGGTTTGGCTCGGCATGGCCTATGAGCTCGACCTAAAGATCGGCGAAATCCGTCAGAAAATCGTCGATCTCGGCATCGCCGACAATACGTACGTGATCGTGGTGGGCGACAACGGATACCGCCACGAGTTTTACAACGAAATCTTCGGCCTGACCCAGCCGCAGCACGCGCATAAATGGTGGGCGTGGCAGGCTGGCATCCGCGTGCCGATGGTGGTGGAAGGCCCGGGGGTGGTGAGCAACTCGCGCTCCACGGCCAACGTGGTCAATTATGACTTCCTGCCAACCTTTGTCGATTGGGCGGGGGGCGACCCGGCGCGCCTGCAAGATCTGGACGGCGTCAGTCTGGCCGGATTGATGGAAGGAGAACCGCTGACTTCGGACTTCCTCGACCGTTCGCTCTATTTCCATTACCCGCATTACCGGACGACGATGCCGCACTCCGTGGTCGTTAAGGGGACGGATAAGATCGTCTATTTCTATGAAACCGCGGTCACGCGCACGAACTGGTCGCCGATCATGCTCTTCGATCTGGCGAATGATGTGGGAGAATACCACAACCTCTACGCGAACAACCCGACGCTCGGCGACGCGCTCTACGCCGACATGACCAACTATTTCGCCGAGGTCGGCGCCCGCGTTCCGTTGGTGCCGCACCCGAATTATGATCAGGCGATTTACGAGGGGACGGCCACGACGTACTTCAACGACAACTTCGCCGACCCCGCGGACGCGATGGCGAGCATCGCGAAGGATTACGCGTATAGAATGTCGCGAGGCCCGTTCGTCGGAACGCGTACGCCGGAGGAGGATGAAACCGGTCCGATTACCTTTATGGAATACTGGATGGATTCGTTCGGGGTCGACCTCGGCTCCGAAACCAACGATTATGACGAAGATGGAATCGTCAACTGGGCCGAGTATGCCATGGGTTCCGACCCGACGAGCGCGTTGAGTCGCGGATCCAATCCGGTGATGGAAGCGAATGACGGAACGCTTACCTATCGCTACGTGAAACGCAACGACGATTCGGCTCTCGAGTACGTCGTGGAAAGCACCACCAACCTGACATCGGGAGTCTGGACGAACGCCGGAGGGAACGCGGAGGTCGATCCAACGGATGGAGTGCTTGATGAAGTCATGCATTCAATTCCCGCGGATGAGCCTCAATCCTATATCCGTTTGAAAATATCCAACTAGGTAATCCGAGATCCAATTTTCTTTCGCGTAATGGTTCGCTTCATCGGGTCGCGCGAGCGATGTTGGACCAGGCTGTGACGCCGGCGACGTTCACGGCGCGCACACGATAATCATACGATTGTCCTGCCGTCGCGGTCGTGTCGGTATACTGATAGGTTCCGGTCTTGGCGATTCGCGCGAACGAGCCCGAACCCGCCGCCGCGCGCTCGATGATGAACAACTCCTGTTCGCCCTCCGCGCTCCATTCCAGCAAGACGCCGGCGTGCGACACGGCGTTCAAGTAGAGGGGGGTGGCCGCGGGCGCGACGGACGGTCTAACTTCGAGTTTGAGAAACCCCTTCGGTTCATCATGAACGGCTTTTCCGTTTCGTGCGGTAACGCGCGTCGTTTCGACGGGATAACTATTGGTCGCGGCGTTGTCGGAAACGCTCAGCACCAACGAGTTCGAGGAGATAACGGCGGTGTCGGTATAGGGAGGTCGAAGCACCAGGGTGTCGGCCCAGTCGATTAAATTGGTTGATTCGCTCACAACGACCTCAATATCAGCGGCCTCGCGGTTGAAATCAAAGCTCATGGTTAAATAATCATCTTCTATCTCGTAGGTGCCCAGCTGCCGCGCCGTTGGGGCGTTGGAGCTTTTGACCCATCCCGCGGTGTGGGTGGAAGGGTCGCTGCCCAGCCCGTATTCCGTGATCAGCGGCCACTGATTGGTTGGCCCGGTTCCGTTCGGATCCAAAGCCTCAATGCCGCCGATCCCCGTCAACCACGCGCTGTAGTTGGAACCGCTGTTGGTCAAGGTCGTTCCGGAATCCAGATCCAACACAAGAACAGGATCTCCAGCGGAACCTTCAACCGTGTCGAAAAGCAGGTCCGCGTCGAACGTGCCTTCGTTATCCCAGCGAATCAGAAAATGGGACATAACCTTGTTCGCTCCGCCGTCGATGGCTGAACGCGTCGGGTCGCCGTTCATATCCGCCAGCACCTGAGCCGTCACATCGATTTCCTTGTATTCCGGCGTCTCTAATGGTGTCGCGACCACATCAAGACCGGTGTCCGACCATAGCGCTAGATTGAACAAATCCCTCTGATCGGCGAGGGCGCTTCCACTCCAAACGGCGGCGGTTTCACTATGATAAAGCGATACCGCGCCGCCAGTCGTCTCCGCGTTCTCGTTCGCGCCGCGATAGTATAGCTTCAGCACGGCGGATTCAATTCGGTCGGGCGTGATGGAATCATCAATATCGAAAGCGAAAACGGATCGGCGAACATTGTCCGTGCCGAACACATCGCCCACCTGCGCGTTGCCGGTTGAGTTGTTCGATCCGTTTCCCGTGGTGTCGGTGGCGTTGTCGGCCCAGACCGGATAGTCGATGCCAATTCCGTCCGCGGGGGTGATGCTGGGGTTGTTCGTGCCAGCGCCGGGGTCCGCGGCCAGAGCGCCGAGATCGATCGTGCCAATGGTGATGTCGCTGAACGGGAAGCCAGACACGGCGCTCGCGGCGGCCCAAGAGTTATATTTGTTCCGGTTGTAATAATAGCTTGGACTCTGGTCCGTATCGTTTCCGTTATTCCAGACCATGGCTCGTATGGAGCCGTCTTGTCGGCGGACGACGACATTGTCGATGTAGAAGTGGTAGGTTCCCGGAGAGCTATTGAAAAGCCCGATGTACTGCGGCTTGGCCGTCGATGGCGCGATATCACCGACCCCTGCCGCGACGCGTACCCATTCTCCTTTCGGCATCGAATGGAAATTGAGCATGCCGCCGGACGGATGGATGCCCCGCTGGTTGTTGAACAACGGCTTCGAGCTGCGGGAAGGGGAGCAGAAAAAGCCGCTCACTTGGTCGGAGTCCTCCGCCACGTAGATGTCATATTCGATCACGTCGTTGGCCTGAACGTAGTCATCGTACACATTGAGCGGTTTGAAGGAGGGATCGGAAAACCCAACGGAGACGCCGTTGTTCGGGTTCGAAATCGAGGCTGTTTGCGTCGCCGTTATTTCGAGAACGTCGCCGGAGGGCGCGGGCTTCGCGTAGGGGGGCAAGCTGTCGTCGGTTAACGGCATGAAACTGGCCGTCACGTCTCCGGACCCGAACCATTGGTCCTGTCGCGCGATCAGGGCGTCGCGCTGCGAGGGATAAACCGATTCGACGTTGGTGCTTTCCGCGATATCATTCCAAAGGTCGTACAACTCCAGCACATGGTCGTTGCCGGTGAGCCGGTTGAAGTGCAGTTTCCAACGCTCGTTGCGCGTCGATGCCCAATAGTCATCGATGCCGAAATAGCAACCATCGTAATCCAGACGCGCGGAGGTCCGGTTCAATAGATTGGTGGTAAGATCGATGCCGTCGAGGTCCGTTCCGTGGAGCGTCGCGCCCGTCATGTTGATCAGCGTGGGATACAAGTCGAGGTATTGCGTTAAATTGCTGTAGATGTTGTCGCCGGGCGCGTAGGGCGCCTGATTCGCGTCCAGCGTGCCGGGCCACAAGATGGCGGCGGGGACGTGAATACCGCCTTCATAGATCTGATGTTTGTTCCCGCGGAACGGCGAGTTGTCCGCGCGGGTGGTTCCTCCGTTGTCGCTGGTGAATACAACGATGGTATTGGTCGTCCGCCCCAGTTCGTCGAGCTTGTCGAGCATGAGACCAACCGACTTGTCCATCGAATAAATCATGGTGTAGTACACCAGATCGTGAAAGCCCGGCAGTTGTGTTTCCAGCGCGTCCAAGTTGAATTCGAAGTCGGTGCTGCAACGCATCTCCTCCGCGTCTCGGATCAGGTTTCCGGTTGTTGGGCTGGCCAGCATCATCACGTTCGTCCACGCCAGCGAGGGATGTTCATCATCGACAAGGTCGCACATTTCTTCCAAATCAGAGCGCATGATGTCGTAGGGCGCGTGCACGCATCCGTGGGAAACGAAACAGAAGAACGGACTGGCTTGGTTGGTTTCGACAAACGCGATTGAATGCTGAGAGATCAAGTCGGTGAGATAACCCGGTTCATCCGGCACGTAATCGCCGTCGTGCCACCAGTTCACGTCATGATAAAATTTGATGTACTTGTCGAAATAGTCCACGAGGCCACTGTAAAAGCCAACATACCGGTCGAAACCGTAGGCGTTCACCCCTTCGCCCCACGCGCGGTTGAAGCTTTTGTCGAACATCCCGTTATCCAACGGGGCGGTATCCTCCTGATGCGTCGCGCTGTAGGATTTGACCGCGTTGTAGTCGACTTCCTGTCCTTTTCCATTGGTGGGTTCATTCGGATCGCTGCTATGCCATTTTCCAAAGCAACCCGTCGTGTAGCCCGCCTGTTGGAAATCCTTGGCG
>JARFRL010000349.1 GCA_029287275.1 Pontiella desulfatans | reverse complement strand
GGCGCGGCGATCTTGCAGAGGCCGAGCAGCACGTCGTAGAGCGTGGAATAGGCCTGAAGTTTGTCGGTGTCGTCCTCGCTCTTCCAGAAGCGCCGGCGCGAGCGGCGGATGTACCAGTTGGTGAGATCCTCGATGAACGCGACGAACGGCCGGACGGACGCCTGCAGGTCGTAGCGGTCCATCGCCTCGGTCACTTGTTGCTCCAGGCGCGCCAGCGAGCTTTGGATCCAACGATCCATCAAGTTGTCGCGTTCCGGCACCGATTTTTCCGGCGACCAGTCGTCGACGTTCGCGTAGGTGATGAAGAAGCTGTACGCGTTCCACCACGGCAGCAACAGGTGGCGCAGCGAGTGCTTCACGCCTTCTTCCGAGAAGCGCAGCGATTCGGCGCGGACCACCGGGGAATGGATCATGTAGAGCCGGAGCGCGTCGGCGCCGTATTCGTTGATGACGTGGATCGGGTCGGGATAGTTTTTCAGGCGCTTGGACATTTTCATCCCGTCATCCGCGAGCACCAGCCCGTTGACGACCACGTTTTTGAAGGCGGGTTTCTCGAACAGCGCGGTGGAGAGCACCATCAGCGTGTAGAACCAGCCGCGGGTCTGATCGAGCCCCTCGGCGATGAAATCCGCGGGAAAGTTCGCCTCGAAGCGCGCTTTGTTTTCAAAGGGATAGTGGTTCTGCGCGTAGGGCATCGCTCCGGACTCGAACCAACAGTCGAGCACCTCGGGCGTGCGCTGGTAGGTCTTGCCGTCTTTTTTGATGACGATTTCATCGACGTAATGCTTGTGCAGGTCGTCCACTTTCGCGCCGGAGAGCTCCTCCAGCGTTTCAATGGAATCGACGCAGATCATGTCGTCCTTGTCGTCGACGTTCACCCAAACGGGGATGCACGAACCCCAGAAGCGGTTGCGGCTGATGTTCCAGTCCTTCGCGTCGGCCAGCCAATTGGCGAAGCGCTTTTCGCCGACGTGGTCGGGCATCCATTGAACGTCCGCGTTGTTCGCGAGCATTTTGTCGCGCAGATCCTCCACGCGCACGTACCAGGCGTCGATGGCGCGGTAGATCAGCGGGGTGTCGGTGCGCTCGCAAAAGGGATAGCTATGCTGAATGGTGGATTGGTGAATCAACTTTCCACCATGCTTGAGCGCCTTGATGATGGCTTTGTCCGCGTCCTTGCAGAATTGGCCGGCGTAGTCCGGAACCGCGGCGGTGAACACGCAATCGTCGTCGAGCGGGTCCACCAGCGGAATGCCGACCGCGCGGCAGACGCGGTAGTCGTCCTCGCCGTACGCGGGCGCCATGTGCACGATGCCGGTTCCGTCCTCGGTGGAAACGAAGTCGTCGTTGAGGATTTGGAACGAGTTCTCGTTGTCCGCGAAAAAGTCGAAGATCGGCTCGTACTTAAGCCCTTCGAGTTCTTTGCCCTTATAGGAGCCGAGGATTTCGTACTCTTCGTCCGATTTGTAGTACGCCGCGACGCGCGCGGCCGCGAGCACGAACACCTCGTGGGTTTCCTTGTCCTTAAGCGCGACGTAATCAATCTCCGGCCCCGCGCAGATCGCGAGATTGGAGGGCAGCGTCCAGGGCGTCGTCGTCCAGATCAGCGCGCTGGCGTTTTCGAACTCGAAATCGAGCAGGCGAACGCGGACGGTGATCGCCGGATCCTGCACGTCCTGGTAGTTGCGGCCGGCCTCGAAGTTGGAGAGCGGCGTGTTGAGTTTCCAGCTGTAGGGCATGATGCGGTGGGCCTTGTAGACGCGCCCCTGCTTCCACAGTTCGGAAAACACCCACCAAATGGTTTCCATGAACGGTTTGTCCATGGTTTTGTAATCGTTCTCGAAATCAACCCAACGGCCCATGCGCGTGACGGTTTTCTCCCATTCCTCGACGTATTTCGTCACCATTGAGCGGCACTGTTCGTTGAACACGCCCACGCCCGCCTCTTGAATGGCGGGCGCGCCCGCGAGGCCCAGCGCCTCCTGCGCCAGCGCC
>JARFRL010000260.1 GCA_029287275.1 Pontiella desulfatans | reverse complement strand
ACTGCATACATTTCTGGGGAAAAGATTAGATTACACACACTAACGGAGAAGCAAATGCAGATGAAAAAAATCACGATGTTGTTGGCCGCCGGATGCGCGATTGGAATGCTAACCGGGTGTGGAATTCCGGAAGAAGAACACAACATGATCATCGCGGAACTCGAGCAAAAGCACGCCGCGGAAGTCGACGCGCTGAACGGAACCATTGGCGAGAAAGACGACGTTATCAAAGCCGAGAAGGCCAAGGTTCGTCAGAACCGCATCGAGTTGGACGACGCCTCCACCCGCATTAAAGATTTGCAGGAAAAAACCAAGCTCGCCGAAAAGTCGCTCGCCACCGAAAAATCCAAGGTTTCCGGGCTCGAGTCCGATCTTAAAACCTCCAAGTCCATGACCGCGGCCGCTTCCGATCGCGCCATGGAAGCCGAAAACAGCTACAGCACGCTCGACGTTGAATATCAGGAACTCAAGCGTCGCTTTGAAATGTTCCAGAAAAACCTCAACGCCATCAGCGAGCCGCCGAGCAGCGCCGCTATGGACGAAGAGCCCGCGCCGCTGATGGACGAAGCGCCGAAATCCAACTCGAAGTCAGCCAGCAGCTTGCTCGACGAAATGAGCATGTTCTAGTTTCCAAGCACTGGTGCCACGAGAAAGCCCGGATGATTCCGGGCTTTTTTTTCGCCCGCGTCCCGCTATATTCATGGCTCAAGGAGGCAATACGATGAAGCGATTAATCATACTGTGCGCGGGCCTGTTGGCCGCGAGCGCGTCGGCCCTCGAAGTGGGCGACCAGGTCGCGCCTTTTTCCGCCAAGGATCAAGACGGCGGCGAATGGAAGCTCGAGGAGCGTCTACGGGGAAAGCCGATCGTGGTTTATTTCTATCCGGCCGCGATGACGGGCGGTTGCACCAAGCAAGCCTGCTCCTACCGCGACTACGTCATGAAAGGCGATCCCAAGTTCACGGTGGTGGCCGTCAGCGGTGATTCCGTTCAAAACCTGAAATGGTTTCAAACCGCCGAGCAACTCAACTTCCCGTTGTTGTCCGATCCGGACGGCTCGATCGCCAAGGCGTTCGGCGTGCCCGTTCGCGAGGGCGAGAAGGCGATAACGAGAACGGTCGATGGAAAAGAGGTCGAGCTGAAACGCGCCGTCACCTCCGCTCGCTGGACGTTCATCATTGGTCCGGACGGAAAGATCGCTTACAAGTCGGATCAGGTGAAGCCCACCGCGGACTTGGAAAACGTTCTCGCGTTCCTCTTAAAATAAAACACGCCCTCCGCCGCGGGCGGAAGGCCGTGTTTTGATGAGCGATTCCGCGAGCCGCTATTTCGCTCCGGCTTCGACCTCGATGCTGATTTTCACCTTGTCGCCAATCACGGCGGAGGGCGAATGCGTGATGCCCAGATCGCGGCGGTCGAGCGTGGTTTCGCATTCAACGCCGATGAGTTTTCCGCCGCGCCGTCCGTCAACGGGGCCGTTGATCACGATCGGCAGCACGACTTCTCGATCGACGCCCAGCACGTTGAGGTTGCCCGTCATTTCGAATTCATTCTCCCCGGTTTTTTTGACGGAAGTGCTTTCGAAGGTTATCGCCGGGAATTTCGAAACGTTGAAAAAATCCTCGTTTCTGAGGTGGCCGTCGCGCTTCTCGTTATTGGTGTCGATGCTCGCGGCTTGAATGGTCCCTCGCGCGGACGTGAGCGTTTTCGTGGCGACGTCGTATTCCAACGTTCCTTCGAACGTGTTGAATTTGCCCTTGGTGTTGCTGACCATCATATGCTTCGCGGCGAAGCCTATTTCGGCGTGCCCCGTGTCGATCACGAACGTTTCGGCTTTCGCCCCGGTCGCCAGGGTCGCGGCGGCTAGAATCAATACAGCTACTTTCATTACACCTCTCCTTTTTCTTGTCGGTTCAATACGTAAATACCTAGGGTTGTTCTTCATTGTTCGGGTCGCGCTGAAAAACCTTACGACGGGATCGAACTTTTTTAGTATTTGAGCAAGGAGTGTATCGCGTGTCCCGCGAGCTTTCCGCGGCCGTTCAGGAATTCCAATTCCATCAGAAACGCGAGCTCAACGATTTCGACGTCGAAATTCCGATCGATCAAGCGCGTCGTCGCTTCGACCGTTCCGCCGGTCGCGAGCACGTCGTCGATGATCACGACGCGTTGCCCGGGGTTGAGCGCGTCC
>JARFRL010000206.1 GCA_029287275.1 Pontiella desulfatans | reverse complement strand
CCCCCCCCCCCCCCCCCCCCCCCCCCCCCCCGCTTTTCATGAAGAAGACGGCATACGCGTTGGAATTGTTCGTCTGGTGGGCTGGGATATGTGTATAAGAGACAGGCTTCCACTCCGCCGCGAGCTTTCCCCAAACCGCTTGGCGTTTCGCCATCGGGCACTCCACCGAATCAATTCCGATCAGGCGCGCGCCGCGTAGAATGAAGGGAAAGACGTTCAGGGGCAGATCGGTCGAGCCCACGAGTCCGCAGCAGGTAACCACCCCGCCATACTTGGTCGCCTTGAGCGCGGCGGAGAGCGTTTCGCCGCCGACGCAATCGACCGCGCCGGCCCAGACCGGCTTCATCATGGGCCGATCGGCGCCCGCGAGCATGGTGGCCCGGTCAATCACCTCGCGGGCGCCCAGCCCCTTGAGGTAGTCGGTTTCCGAAAGCTTGCCCGTCGCGGCCGTTACCTGAAAGCCCGCCTTGGCCAACATCGCGACGGCCAAACTACCCACCCCGCCGGTGGCTCCGGTGACCAGAATGGGACCCTGCTCGGGCGACACGCCGCTTTCCACCAACTCCAGAAGTGACAAGGCCGCGGTCAGCCCCGCGGTGCCGAGCATCATGCTCTCTTTGATGCTGAGGCCTTCCGGCAAGGGAACGGCCCAGGCGGATGGCACGCGGATCATGCGTCCGAACCCGCCGTCGGTCTCCATGCCAAGGTCATAGCTGGTGACGATCAGCTCGTCGCCGGGGGCGAAAGAGCCGTCTTCGCACGAAACCACCACGCCCGCGGCGTCGATGCCCGGCGTATGGGGAAAATCGCGCGTCACGCCCAGGTGACCGGTGGCCGAGAGCGCGTCCTTGTAGTTCAGGGATGAATACTGGACTTCGATCAACAACTCGCCCGCGGGGAGCTCATCCACGCCGCGCGTCACGATCCGCCGCGTAAACTCTTTTTCATCGCCCCGCCGTACCTGTAGCGCTTTGAATTCTTTGGCCATCTCATCTCCTTTTCCCGTAACCGAGCAATCGACTATAAGGAAGATGGAGGCCTTGTCCACTTATACGGAAACGATTAGCGGCTTAATTCGCCAACCTTGTCTTTCCAGGCCTTGCAGGCCGCGTAGGTCGCTTCCGCGACGGCCGGCAGGTCTTCGAATTCGGCCCAGAGTCGATCTTCAACCAGGTCGTGAAGCTCGCTGGCTTTTTGACTGGCGATGAATTTCAGCTTCGCGGCCTGCTTTTCAAGCGCTTTGGTTTCTTCCGAGGTCATGTTTTGTTTCCCTACGTTGGCGCGGGATCGGATCGAAGCCCGCGCTTAATCACATCGTTCTTTACTATTTTGGCAGGCTTCCATTCCTTCGGAGGACTCGCCAACGCCGAGCATGGCCAGCACGGACTCATCGAACCCGCAGGCTTTTTGGCCATTGAGATCAATCAGCGGGCGGCGGATTAGAATCGGCTCGCGCAGCATGATCTCCAACGCGCCGGCGGCGTTGAACGAATCGGGTTCGACCTCGCCCCGCTTGACCGCCGGGGCTTTCCAATTGAACCAATCCGCGACCGGCCGATCGCCAAAGAACGCGCGCAGGACGTCCGCTTGCCAGGGCTCATCGAGAATGGAGCGCGTCTCCAGCGCGTAACCGGCCGACTCCAACATCGCTTTTTGACGGGCGTTTCCTTTACAGCCCGGCTTTTCGTAGAACACAATTTTTTTCACGCGAGCCACCCCTAGACCGTTGAACTGATAAATTTGGAACCGGCGACATGGCAAACCGGGCAAGCCCTTGGCGGTTCCTTGCCTTCGTGTACGTGCCCGCATACCGGACATACCCATGTTTCCATCACAAATCCCCCGTCGCTGCTCGTTAATTAATCAGGAAGGCCATCGTGCGATATCCCGAGACGATGCGTCGATACAATTTTGTATCGTAATTGTCTATTTATACGTTTCCGTACGCCATATTGCAGAAACAACAAATACGCGCCTGCCCTATGAACTTGGTCGGAGGACGTCGAATACGCGCGGCAGCGTAGGCGCTTGCTTTTGGATTCGCGGGGGCGAAGCGCGCCGGAGCAATCCTAGCGCGGAGATCATTACGCGTTGCATTTGAATTTCCAGAGGGTATAAGTCCGCGGTGAAAGTTCCGAAACAACTCAAAGAATTGATCGACGACGGGCTGG
>JARFRL010000193.1 GCA_029287275.1 Pontiella desulfatans | reverse complement strand
CCGTCGCCGCGAACGCGACCAAAAGCCCGATTTGCGTGCCGATCAATGGTTCCAAAAAATGCATTTGGAATTTCTACACGAGTTCGTGGAAGTGATCCAACGATTACACGGATTAGTTGTGTGTTCATCCGTCGCTGCACGGGCGCGGACCCTCGCCGCCGAACGCGGATCCTATGGAAGCGCCATCGCGACTAGTAAAATCTACTAGCAAAGGGTTTGACAATTTTTATCTCGCGACTAATGTGCGTTCAATGGAGATGCGTTAAACAAGGACTTGGCATGCTTAGAGTGATTAGGATTATCGGGATCGTGGTGTTCGCGCTTTTAGTGGGTTTTTCGGGAAATTCCTTGCGTGAGATGCATGAAAACGGCGAGCTCATGGAAAGATACAACAGCGGTCGCAAAGCCAATATCACGCTATTGTCCGTTTCCGTGGTTGGTGTGGTGGCGCTGAGTTGGTTCGAACTGGTCGGCGCGCGTCGACGCGGCAAACGCCCGGGTTATGGAGTTCGTCATTACCGCGAGGAAAAGGCCGAAACGCCCTCCGATCAAGACGTCACGTCGATTTATTCCGCGCCGAAAAGCGTCGATGAATGGAAGTCGCGAAGATCTTCCCGGGGTCGTCCGCGTGGATCCTCCCGCGGAAAGCGCGCGTTCAATTAAGTGTTCGAGCGTGGCTTCGCGCTCGCGCGAACCGCTCCTCGATGTCCGCGTCGGGTTTCTTACCCAACAGACTGACGATCACGATCAAAAGGACCGACGCGAGAAAGCCCGGCACGATTTCATAGAGATCGAAGATTCCGCCCGAAAGTCGTTTCCAAACCAGCACCGTCAGGCCGCCGCCGATAATTCCCGCGATCGCTCCGTCGCGGGTCATGCGTTTCCAGTAGAGCGCCATCAGCACCAACGGCCCGAAGGTCGCGCCGAATCCCGCCCACGCGTGCGAAACCAGCCCGAGCACGCTGCTTTCCGGTTTCAGCGCGATGCCGCACGCGACCGCCGCGACGCCGACCACCGTGCCGCGGCTCACCCACACCAGCTCTTTCTCGGACGCCGCGGGGCGGATGATCACCCGATACAAATCCTCGGTCAGCGCCGAGGAGGTCACCAGTAGCTGCGAGTCGGCCGTGCTCATGATCGCCGCCAAAACCGCCGCGAGCAACGCGCCGCCGACGATGGGATGCGTGAGCTGTCCCACCAGCGTGATGAAGATTTTTTCGGCGTTTTCGTTGTCGAGCTCCACGCCCGGCAGTACGCGCCCAACGAGACCGACCAGCACCGCGCCAACGAGACTGATCAGCACCCAGACCATCGCGACGCGGCGCGCCGGTTTGATTTCGTTCGCGGAGCGAATCGCCATGAAGCGGGTCAGTATGTGCGGCTGGCCGAAATAGCCGATGCCCCAGGCCAGCAAAGACGCGATGGACAGAAAGGTGAGCGGGCTTCCATCCACCTGGGTGAAAAGCTGGAGATAGCCGTCCTCCGTCGCGTTCAGCGCGACCGCCGTTTCCGCGAAGCCGCCCGTCGCGTGGATCGCCAGCAGCGGCACCGTGATGATCGCGAAGAACATGATGATTCCTTGAAAGAAGTCGGTCCAACTGACGGCCATGAAGCCGCCGAGCGTCGTGTAGGCGATGATGACGAAGACGCCGATGAGCAACGCGCTGTGGTAGGGCAGGCCGAAAACCGCTTCGAACAGCTTCGCCCCCGCGACGAAACCGGACGCGGTGTAGATCAGGAAAAAGACGAGAATGAACACCGCGGAAAGCACGCGTAGCGTTCGGTTGTGGTCGTTGAAGCGGTTCGCGAAAAAGTCGGGCAGGGTGATGGCGTCGCCCGCGATCTCGGTGTGGATCCGCAAGGGACGCGCCACGAATTTCCAGTTCAGATAGGTGCCGACCGCCAGGCCGAGCGCGATCCAGACCGCCTCGAGCCCTTGAAGATAGGCGTAGCCCGGTAGACCGAGCAGCAACCATCCGCTCATATCGGAGGCTTGCGCGCTCAAGGCCGCGACCCATTTGTTAAGCTTGCGGTCGCCGATCAGATAGTCCGACAACGATTCGTCGCGTTGGTAGAAACGGGCGCCGACCGCGAGCATGAACGCGAGGTAGACGAGAAACGTGATGATTACACCGAGATTTTCCATGGATGGTGTTACTACCGACTATTACCGGTTGATACAATCCGCAAACTGCATTACGAATGAGGAAACCACGAAGGAGCGTCCTATGAACAAAACCACCAAACAATTTCTCGCCGATCTCATCAACAGCGTCAGTCCGTCCGGCTACGAAGGTCCCGCCGCCAAAGTCTGGAAGGCGCGGGCGGAAGCCTTCGCCGCCAAAATCTGGACCGACACGCACGGCAACTCGCACGCGATCGTGAACCCGGGCGGTTCGCCGCGGGTCATGCTGGCGGGGCATTGCGACGAAATCGGGTTCATCATCTCGCATATCGACGACAACGGGTTTTTATGGATCATGCCCGTTGGTGGTTGGGATCCGCAAATCGCCCAAGGCCAGCGCGTGCAGATCGTGGCGAAGAAGGGAATCGTCCGCGGCGTGATTGGGAAAATGGCCATTCACATGCAAACGCCCGAGCAACGCAAGCAGGTGACGGAAGTGAAAGACCTGTGGGTTGATATCGGCGCGAAAGATAAAAAAGACGCGGAGAGCATGGTCGAGATCGGCGATCCCTTGGTGGTGGATCACGGCTTCGCGGAAATCGCGAACGGCATCGCGGTGGGCCGCGCCTTCGACGACCGCTCCGGCGCGTTCGTCGTCCTGGAGGCCGCGAAGCAGTTGTCGGCGCTAAACCCGAAAGCCGAAATCCACGCGGTGGCCACCGCGCAGGAGGAGATCGGTTTGCGCGGCGCGACGACCGCGGCCTACGGAATCGATCCCGACATCGCCATCGCGGTGGACGTCACCTTCGCGACCGACCATCCGAACATGGCCGAGGCGATGAAGCGCAAAAACCTGATCGAACTCGGGAAAGGGCCGGTTTTGACGCGCGGGGCCAACATTAACTCCAAGCTGTTCGACCTGCTGGTGAAAACGGCCAAAGCCGAAAAGATCCCCGTGCAACTCAGCGCCGAGCCGCGGGGAACGGGAACCGACGCCAACGCCATTCAAATCAACCGCGACGGCGTCGCGACCGCGCTCGTCGGCATTCCGCTGCGTTACATGCACAGTCCGTGCGAGTTGATTAGTTTGGCCGATTTGGAAGCGTGCGTGAAGCTGATCGCGAAGACCGTCGAGAAGATCACGCCGAAAACGAATTTCGTTCCGTTCTAAAGCCGACGTTACTGCCGCAGGATTTTGAAGGAGTTGATCGCGCCGGTGAAGCCCGTCGGCGTTTGATCCGTCGTTCTCGCGAGCGGCGCGGGCAACGCGCGGTGCTCGCCGATTCGGATCCGCTGGTTGTCGCCGCTCAGCGCCGGCTGATCCATCACCATCGCGACGCGCTCGCGGTTGAGGTAGAGAATGGCCATGTTCTCGCGAATCCGCAGTTCGATCGTGACCCAACGGTTGATGACTTTCTTTCGGCCGTAGCGTTCGTTTTCTTGCATCAAGAAGGAGGTCGCTCCGGTTTTGACGCGGGCGGATATGTGGCCGTCCTTCATGTAGATCGCGAATCCATGCGTGCCGTTCGCCTGCGACACGATGAGCCCGTCGGTCAGGCAGATCGCGCGGAGGGTGACGACCCATTCGTCGCCGTTGGGTTCGAGCATCGAGCTGTGGGGAATGTCGAGCCCTTGCTCCGGTTGCACCGCGAGCATGTTTCGCCCATGGAACCATTCGAGCCCCAACTCGCCCATGGGAACGTGCAACGGGTAGAGCGCCTTGCTCGGGATCAGGCCTTCCCGCGCCGTCTCGAAGTCCATGTTGAGCATGAGTCCTTTGGGCAGATCGTCGCGAATGGCCGCCCGGACCGGAAGCGCCGCGAGCAGGATCGAAGCGAGCGCGAGAGATGTCGTTTTAAATTTCATGAACGTTGATTCAATTCAGGGTTAGTCGGATGGAAAGGGGTATGCTATAGCATCTCATCGATTTCGGGGCAACCCGCGGATTTAGACCGAATGGATGAAAACGATGGACGGCGAAACCAAAACCAGACCGAGCGTGACGGCGTGCGTCGTCACGTTCAACGAAGAGAAGAACATTGGCCGATGTCTGGACAGCGTGGCGTGGTGCGATGAAATCATCGTGGTCGACAGTTTTAGTTCGGATCGAACG
>JARFRL010000294.1 GCA_029287275.1 Pontiella desulfatans | reverse complement strand
CGAAGGCGAAGCCGATGGCTTCGCGGTAACACGCGCCCACCAAATGGGCGTGATGGTGTTGTGTTTCGATCAAAGGAATTCCATCGCGCGCGGCGCGGGTCCGCGCCAGTTGGGACGAGAAATAATCCGGGTGATGGTCGCAAACGATCAGATCCGGCTTCAGATGAAAAACGTCGAGTTGACGCGCGATGGAACGGACGAGAATCTCCTCGGCCTCGGGATGCGCGAGATCGCCGATGTACGGGTGTAGCGTCACCTGGCCATGATGCGCCAGCGCGAAGGAATTTTTCATATCGGCCCCGAACGCCAGCACGCTTTGCTCGACCTCGATCGGCATGGAAACCGGCGCGACGCCCCGGCCCGGACGGAACACGCGGGTCTGATCACCGAACACCGCGCAGACCGCGTCCTCGCACCGATTCGCGATGGCGCGGTCGTGAAGAATGAACTCATCCGCGACGCTTCCCAGTTTTTCGCGCGCGGCGTCGTTTTCGTGGATCATCGGCTCGGAGTAATGGTTCGCGCTCGTCATCACCACCGGCCCGGAAAAAAGATCGAACATGATTTCGTGCATGGGCGAATACGGCAGCATGATCCCCAGCGTGTTGAGCCCGGGCGCGATGTTTTCCGCGGTCGGGAATCTGGATCGCGTTTTCAACAAGACGATCGGCCGCTCGCGGGAAAGGAGTAGTTTTTCTTCCGCGCCGGAAATGTGGCAGACCGACCGCGCCCAATCCAGGTTCGGAACCATCAACGCGAACGGTTTGGACGCGCGGCCTTTGCGTTTTCGGAGTTTCGAGACCGCCGTGGCGTTCAACGCGTCGCAGGCGAGATGAAACCCGCCCACGCCCTTCACCGCGACGATTTCGCCCGCCGTTATCGCCTCGAGCCAAAGCGTTTCCCAATCCGCGGGCTCCACGCGCGGGCCGCATTGCGGACACGCGATGGGTTGCGCGTGATGGCGACGGTCCGCGGGATTGGCATATTCCGCGCGGCAGGCGTCGCACATCGCGAAGGCGCGCATGCTGGTGTTCGGCCGATCGTATGGCAGGCCTTCGATGATCGTGAAACGCGGGCCGCAGTTCACGCAGTTGATGAAGGGGTGGCGATGGCGGCGGTCGGCGGGATCGAAAAGTTCCTTCCGGCAGTCCGCGCAGATCCCGATGTCCGGCGAGATTCGTTGCAGCGGCTCGCCCGCGCGATCGCTTTCTAAGATACGAAAACCCGCGGGCGCCTGGCCCGTCAACTCGATGGTCGCGACGGAATCGACGCGGGAAAGCGGCGGCGGATCGTTTTCCAGCGCCTGGAAAAAACCGAGGGCGTCGCCATACAATTCGATCCGCACGCCGTCGAAGTTGTTTTGGACGGTTCCCGCGAGACCCAATCGCGTCGCCGTTTTCCACACCCAGGGTCGAAAGCCAACCCCTTGGACGATTCCGGTGATGTGGATGGCGACGCCTTTCATCATTCGAACACGGGAGTTAGCCTCGCGCTTTCGGGGATCATCTCTTCTTTCAGCATGTCGAATAG
>JARFRL010000140.1 GCA_029287275.1 Pontiella desulfatans | reverse complement strand
CGAACAAGAAACTGGATCAAATGGTGGAGGAGCGAAACATTAAACTGGCGAAGCTCACCGCGAAGTTGCTGGCCGATTCCGAAAGCGTGAAGATTCGTCATGGCCAGAGACTGCACGACGGCATTGGGCAGCAACTCACCGGCGTTCAACTATTGTGCGCGTCGCTCTCGGATCAGCTGTTGGATGAAAACAATGCCACCGCGTCGCTGACCCACCTGTTGCGGACGCGCGCCACTTCCACGCATGAACAAATCCGGCGCATATCACGCATGCTTTTCCCCGTTCGAATCGAACAGGTTGGACTGATGCCCGCGCTCGATGAGCTTTCATCCAGCATCAGCGATATCAAACTGATCGAATTCAAGGTGGTGGAACCCGGGGATCCGCCGTCTCTACCGGAAATGATTTCGCTGCAACTTTACCGTATTTGTCAGGAAACCGCGCTGCACGCCATCGACCGACTGAGGGCCGATCGAATCTCGATAAGAATCGATGAAACCCATTCTGAATATCTATTGGGAATCGAACATAATGGCTCATCAATCAGCGACTTTGACGAACGAGGGCAGTTAACGCTCATTCAGTACCGTCTGAAAAACATTTCAGGCTCCATGCGGGCGTCCATTTCCACGCGGGGCATGCAGAAGACCACCATCAGCATCCCAAAAACGAGGACCATAGGTTGAGCGCCCCGTGAGAATCGCCGCTAACATTCTATTCTGGACGCTCTACGCCGCTCTATTGGCGTTCGCCTACGCGATGTTCCCCGTCGTCAACGTCAACGTGCTCATTACCCACATTCCACTGATTGGTCTCGCGGGCTGGCTGTTCGGCCGCGCCGGTGGCCTGATGATCGCTTTATCGCTAATGATTTTCGCGGCCGCTCTACTGAGCTTCGTTTACGCCGATATCGCGGAATACTTCGCCGCGAAGGGTTCCGGATCGATGATGTACGTGCTCGCCGCGCTTATGACGAGCAAGCTGCGCGAAAATCATGACGCCATCAAGAAAACCAGCGCCCGTCTCGACCGCATGGTCGCCGCACGGGATCAACAACTCAGCGCGCTCACGCGGCGATTGCTCGACACCGCCGAGACCCGGCGCGTCACCCGTGGACAGGAGTTGCACGACGGCATCGGGCAACAGTTGACCGGCATCCAGCTTCTATGCTCTTCCTTGATGGATCAGTTGACCTCCGAACACAACACCGCGCTCCCCCTGACCGCGGAGCTGGGGAAGCGCGTGGCGATCACGCATAATCTCGTGAGGCGCGTCGCGCGGTTGCTCTTTCCCATTCGCATCGCCGAGGTGGGACTGTCGGCCGCGCTTACGGAGCTCGCCGCTTCACTCCGCGACATCAAACACGTCGAAATCATGGTTAAGGATCTGGGCGATTTGAGCGCGGTTTCCGCCCCCGTCTCGCTCCAGATCTACCGAATTTGCCAAGAAACGATCACGGACTTGATAGACAACGCGATGGCGCGGCGACTGGAAATCACGATGCGGCGTTCGGCGAGTCACATCACGCTCCGCATCGCCCACGACGGCGAGCGCGTCGCCGACACGAGCGTGGACTCGGTCACCCGCCTGACCGAATACCGATTAAAACAAATCGCCGGAAACGTCTCGCGCGCCACCACCAAGGAAGGACTCTCGCAACTGGCGTTCTCGATTCCAAAACCTCCATTGGCGACCATCTTATGACTAAAAACAAACAACTGATCTACATCACCGCGTGGCTCGCCTACATCGTGTTCGCGATTCTGTCCTATCCACAATTGCGGATCACGTTCATGCTCTACTCCATTCCCCTGACCATGCTGGGCGGGTGGTTCTACATCTATAAAGGAGCGGTCGGCACGACTCTGCTCACCATCCCGCTGCACTACGCGCTGCTCAACGCGTTTTCCGACGACCCCAAAGTCATCATCGAAGCGTTTAATCCACTGGGAATCTCCACGCAACTGATTTTCTCCTGCTCCACGGCGCTGCTCAAGGCCTCGCATGATCGTTACCGCAAGCTCAACGACTCGCTTGAACACCTCGTGCGGGAGCGAACGGAAGATCTGGAAAAACTCGCCAACCACCTGATCGACGCGCGACAGCTCGAGAACCGCGAGCTCAACGCCAGCTTGCTGGAGCTTCCCTACAAGGAACTTAAGAAGATGCTCGGCAGCAGCTACCTGCTCCAAAAAAAGTTGGAAAAGCAAAAGCATCCCCGCGTGGCCGACGCCGCCAACATTCACATGATCCTCGGCGACTGCGTCAAGCAACTACAAGCCATCGAGAACTATTCCATCTCCACCATCCCCATCTCCGACAACATCGCGAACTCCCTGCTACAACTGAACGAGAAATTAGGGAAGATTTGCGAAGTCAAACTACGGCGCGCTCCCGACTCGGCATGGAAGCGCGTCGCGCCGGACGCGGCGCACGAAGTCTGCGAGATCATTTTCGAGGCCGTCGCCAACGCGCTGCGCCACGCCGAACCGGAGAACATCGAGATCGGCGTGACCGAAACCGAGCATGGCTACATGGTCTTCATCGAGAACGACGGCAAACCACTCGGCGCCGCCCTCAAGGAAGGCATGGG
>JARFRL010000106.1 GCA_029287275.1 Pontiella desulfatans | reverse complement strand
GGTTTTATTTTTATCGAACTTGTCGCCCGGCTCTATCGCATCGTCGCGGTCGTAGTTTCCGTCATCGATTTTAAAATAGGTGGCGGCCTCTCGCACATAAGCAAGATCCGCTTTGGTGGTCTCCTTCTGGTTCCACCAGCTGTGCTGAACCACAAACACCTGACGTTTAATGTCCACCTCCGAAAGCTCGGGATCGTCATGCAGCAGCTTAAGCCAGTCGGCGGTGATGTCCGACTGCCCTGCTTCCTGCACCCAGACGCGACCGCCGCTGAGCAAAACGGGCTTCACCTTGTTGACAACGCGCCGCACCGAAAGCGACCAGTCACCGGTCCCGTTGCCGCCCGCGGCCCGCGTCTTATCCGCGTTGGTCCAGGTGTCATCGCCTTGCGGCCCGAAGACCATTTCCATCAGAGAGGTTGAATCCCAGATCAGGGCGCTCTGTTGCTTTCCATAGGCGTTCATCACGCCATAAACCCGCACATCCCTGAAATCAGGATGCTCCAACATGCAGCCCAATGCCGCGATGGAATGAAGATCGTCGGCATCGGATCGGCCATCAAACTGCGCGACCAACAGATCCCGGTCTTTGTTGAACGATGCCCGTTTCTTCGCCGCGGGGCTTTGGTTTTTTTTCCAGCTGGAGCCCAAATAATCCCTTAGTTTGGGGCTAAAGTTTCCTTCCGTGTCCCCTGTAACCAGAACGTAAGCCATTCCTCCGTCCGAGGCATCCAAAACACCGTTTTTGTGTTCCGCTGTTTTTTTCATGCGGGAATGGACCCAGCGGTATTCCGGACAGGGTGAATCTTTAAGCCAGTCAACCAGATGCCACTCCATGAACTTACCGCTACCGAACTTGTCTTTTCCCTGAGCCGTGGTGAAGTAATATTCCGCGCCCAAGGCGACACAATCCTCCTTGCCATGCTGATCCGGCCATTTACCGGCGCGTTCATTCATTTCGGAGTGGGAGACGAGGACGCAGTATTTCCGTTTTTCCGGATCGGCTTTTTTGAGTGCCTGATAGGCCACTTCAAAGGGCCCCGCCTGCACATACCAGAAGCGGCTGTCTTCGCTACTTTTATTGATTTCGGCGGCGGCGTTATCAATCGCCGCCCGCAGATCGGTTTGGCAGTCGTAGAGTTTCGTTTGGGTGAACCCGAACATGCGGGTTCCATCAACCACACTGATGGTTTCCTCCGCCGATTTGTAATCCTTGTTGCCGCGCAGCCAATTGTTGTAGTCAATATGAACCAGTTTGTCCTGCCATCCCGCTTTGGCGAAGATGGCCAAGGCCACCGCGGTCGCGCCCCAGTCGTCGGGATCGTTCATGTTGCCGTCGGCGCTCCATCCGACGCGGTCATTTTCCCGTGGAATCGGGCCCGTCTCGGCGGAGCATGCGAAAGGGAAAATGTTTCCAAAAAGGTATAATCCAAATAGCACCCCGGTTCGTTTATTCATTTTATCTTTCCATTCCGACGCGGTTAAATTTCATCGTCTTCCAGCGGACGCTTCCCTTCAAACGCGCCCCATTTCATATATTTGTCGTAGTTCTTGAGCTTCTTGTAAACCTCAAGATCATAATCCGGGTTTTCCTTGGGGAACCGGTCGTCTACTTGATTGAGATGGCCCATCATCTGGCCGAAGAGCCGCTTTTGTGTTTCCGGGAATTGCTTGGCGACATTGCTCACCTCTCTCGGATCTTTAGACAGATCGCCCGGCATCGGAATATCGGGGCGCTCGTAATCTCGTTCCTCATGTGGTGGAGCGTTGTTACTAAAAACATGAAAAGCGACTCTGAGCCAGCCTTTCAAATCCCGCGTACAGGAGCGGTAATTGGCGATGCGTGTTTCGGGCGAATTGAATTCGTTCCCATTCATTCAGCGCTGATGGTTTTCCAACCCGCTCCTAAAAAACTCTATAACTTCGGGCTGAAACCACCCTCCGCATCTCCAGCCACCATGGCACAGACCACTACATCGCAACACTTTCGCGAAGCTCGCAAGAACGACGCCCGGCGCGACGCCAACTTGTTGAAACGAAGCAACGGTCAATAGCGCGATTAATAAACGAGGGTAAAGACACCGCCTCCACCGACGACCGCCTTACGTTTAAAGATCGTGTCAAACCGACCATTCAATGTTTTATATTTCATCAGCGTC
>JARFRL010000490.1 GCA_029287275.1 Pontiella desulfatans | reverse complement strand
CGCGGTCGGGCCTTCCACCATCACGCGGCACATCGGTTGCGTTCCGGAATAGCGAATCAGCACGCGGCCTTCTTCGCCCAGCTCCTTCTCCGCGGCGGTGACGGCGTCGGCGATCGTTGGAACGTCCGCGATCGCCGGCTTGGCCTTCACGTCCACGTTGATCAGTTCCTGCGGAAACGGCGTCATGATCTTCGCCAACTCGGAAAGTTTCGATCCGGATTTATTCAGCGTGTCCATTAGGATGAGCGCGGAGACGATTCCATCGCCCGTCGTGTGGCGATCCAGGAATATCATATGTCCGGAGTCCTCGCCGCCCAGCACCGCGCCGTTCTGTCGCATCCGTTCCAGCACGAGACGGTCCCCGACGCCCGCGGTGTCGACCTCGACGCCGAGTTTCTTCATCGCCGCGTGAAACCCGACGTTGCTCATCACCGTGGCGACGACCCGGTTGTTTTCGAGTTCGCCGCTTTCCTTATACGCCTTCGCGCAGATCGCCATGATCTGATCGCCGGTCAGTTCCGCGCCGGATTCGTCCACCGCGATCAGGCGATCTCCGTCGCCATCGAACGCGAGCCCCGCGTCGGCGTGGAGTTTTTTGACCTTTCGCCGCAGATCATCCGTGTGCTGCGAGCCGCACGCGTCGTTGATGTTGACGCCGTCGGGTTGGTCGTGAATCACCGCGACGTCCGCGCCCAGCGTTTCGAAAATGGATTCGGCGACTTCGCTGGTCGCCCCGTTGGAGCAGTCGAGCACGAGCTTGAGCCCTTTGAGCGGTTCTTCGGCTTCCAGCGCGTCGACGCAGAACTCGGTGTAAACCTGTCCGGCGTTTCCAAGTTGGAACACCGCGCCGACCGCGTCATCGAGCGGCGGGACGGCCGCTTCCGCGAAATAGAGCCGCTCGACCGCGGCTTCTTCCTCGTCGGACAACTTGAATCCATCGCCCTTGAAGACCTTGATGCCGTTGTCGAAATACGGATTGTGCGAGGCCGAAACCACCAATCCCGCGACGGCGCCCGTTCGCGCCGCGATGATCGCCACCGCGGGCGTTGGAACCACGCCGAGCAAATGCGCGTCGACGCCCGCGGAGCAAACGCCGGCGGCCAGCGCCGACTCAATCATCGCGCCGCTCAACCGCGGATCGCGGCCGATCACGATGGCCGGCCAAGCGTCCGCCGCGGCCTGATCCTTGAAATGCGTCGCGACGGCCCGACCGATTTTCATGGCCACTTCCACCGTCATGTTTCCCTGATTCGCCCGGTCGCGGACGCCGTCGGTTCCAAATAGTTTCCCCATGCGTTTCAACTCCAAAGGTTTTGGGTTTCATCCACGATCGACTGGAGCCAGGCGCGGCCGCTTGCGCGCGCCGCGGGTTCCAACGCCTGAATGGTCTTGATGTATGATTCCGAAGAGTCGATGTCCGCGACGAACGCGGGCGCGCCCGCGGGATTCATCGACTCCAGCCGCGATTGGATGAGCGGCCATTCCGTCTGAAAGCGTTTTTGCGCGGCGATTTCCTCGACCTTTCCGCCGTTGGCTTCCAGCCACGAGATGGATGGCTCGAACTTGGCGGCGACGTCGCCGAGCCGCTTGACTCGCTCTTCAAAAATGAGCTCGAGATTTCTCAGCCCGCCGTCGAGCACCGCCTGATCAAACGCGTCGCGGACGAACCGCGAACGAACGGCGCCATACCAGGCGCGCAGCGCGATGATGTTTCCAACATAGGTCAGGTTGTTCGCGATGAGCCGGTCGGCGCGGCGATAAACGCCGGTCGCGTACGGACGCGTTCCGGCCTCCGGAACCTCGGGAACGTGCAGTTGATTTTCGTCGAGCACGTCCTGACGGCAAACGCCGCCCGCGGCGATGACCGCGCCATAGGCCACGCGCGCCGGGCCAACGAGGCCGCCCTGCCCGCCCAGGAAAATCGGCCGGTTGTCCAGGAAAACGCCGCGTGGGACATCCCCGATCAGCGACGCGGTCGCCTTGTCCTGGTGGGGCGTGAAGTTGAAGTGAACGAAGGACGAGCCGATTTCGGAATGATCCTTTCGGCTGGTTCCGCCGGCCATCAACGCGTCGCAGAAGTTGATCAAGCTGCCCGCGGTGACGAACGGCAGAAAGATGGTTTGCTTGAGGCCCACGG
>JARFRL010000450.1 GCA_029287275.1 Pontiella desulfatans | reverse complement strand
CCGAACATGCCCTCCGCCACCACGCCGATCGGCGAGAGCGAGGACGACAATCCGGTGATCCGTTCCTGGGGCGAGAAGGTGGAGCTTGGCTTCGAGCCGAAGCCGCACTGGGATCTGGGCGAGGAGCTCAAGCTGTTCGATCTCGAGCGCGGCGCGAAGTTGTCCGGCTCCGGATTCCCGCTGTTCACCGGCAAGGGCGCGAAACTCGAGCGCGGGCTGATTCAATTCATGCTCGATCTACACACCGAGGAGCATGGCTACGTGGAGGTCGCGCCGCCGTTCATGTGCAACGAGGCCACCATGACCGGAACCGGCCAATTGCCGAAGTTCGCGGAAGACATGTACGCGGTGCCGCTCGACGGCCTCTATCCCATTCCGACCGCGGAGGTGCCCGTCACCAACATGTACGCCAACGAGATTCTCGACCAGGAGCTGCCGATTCTACACACGGCCTACACGCCCTGTTTCCGCCGCGAGGCCGGCTCCGCGGGCAAGGACACCCGCGGCCTGTTGCGCGTGCATCAGTTCGACAAGGTCGAGATGGTCAAATTCACCACGCCCGAAACCTCCGAGGACGAACACGAAAAGCTGACGGCCGACGCCGAGCGCGTGCTTCAAAAGCTGGGGCTCCACTATCGCGTGATCGAGCTCTGCACCGCCGACATCGGCTTCAGCGCCGCCAAGTGCTACGACATCGAGTTGTGGGCTCCCGCGCAGAATAACTGGCTGGAGGTTTCCTCGTGCTCCAATTTCGGCGACTACCAAGCCCGCCGCGCCAACATTCGCTATCGCGACGAAGACGGCAAGCCCGCCTTCATTCACACGATCAACGGTTCGGGCGTCGCGTTGCCGCGCCTCGTGATCGCGATCATGGAGAACAACCAGAACGCGGACGGCTCGATTGATCTGCCGGAAGCGCTGTGGCCCTACATGGGTGGTCTGCGAAAGCTGGAAAAGTAACGTCCACCTAGCGGATGTCTTTTCTCAGGACCATTGGGAACAGGACTGTTTTTCCACTCTGTTGGAGAGTCTCACGCGAAGCCGCGAAGGCACGAAGATAATTTTTGAACCACGGATGAACACGGATTTTTTGTTTACCATACACTCCCCTTGGTCGTTAGAGCGGCTCGCGTTGTTTCGCTGAGTTGATCCGTGGTTCATCTCTGATCCGACTTTGGAGGATGCCCTCATCGGAACGAAGTGGAGACTCTCTAGTGAGGGGACCGAACGGGTGGTGAATAAACCCGTTTTAGGGTTTAAGTTTTAGGATTTAAGCGCGCTCCGCGGGGTAAAGCGGTTTCAAGGAGATTTCAGTAAACGCGTTGACTGAAGATCTCATTCAACCCGCTTGGAGGCTCATTCCCAGTCCGTGTTCATTAAGTGGTTCATCAGTGGTTCATCTCTGATCCGGCTCGACCGGATCGCTTGTTTCAAATGGTCCCGCGACCTGTTCGCGGAGGAGTTTCACAGGACGATTTTCCGCGCGCGCCGCGGCGTGTTATACCAATCTCAAAAACATTTAGGCTTTAACGGGACTCAACCACGAAATTCACAGTGATCACAAAAGAACAGCAATCGCCCTATTTTGTGATTCCTGAGTATTTTGTGGTTTCCATTAAATTTAGTCTGAGAAGTTTTAGCAACGGGTATTAGGCGGCTTGCTCGATCGAGTCGTCTTCTTCGTGTAGGAAGGCTTTCAGGTCGATTCGATCGCCGTCTTCCGGGCCGGGAAGTTGGCCGCAGGATTTCACGCCCACGAACAAGTAGATGAGCGTCACCGCGGCGTGAATGTAGACGGGTACGCCGAATCCCAACGCGGCGGAGATGGTGATGAAAATGATGGAGGGCGTGGCCGCGACGGTCGCGACACGCAGCGTTTCCTTGAACGAGAGCGGGTTGCGCAGGACGTGGGAGAGAATCAGCCCCAGGAGGGCGACCAGAATCAGCGCCAGCACGGCGAAGGTGTAGGAGAGCAGCAGAAAGATGCCGTAGGAAAGCGGCGCGATCGATCCTTTCACCGCGCCGAACCAATGGTTCAGGATGTGTTTGTTGATGGTCAGATCGGTGATGCCCTCGAGATCGAACGTGTTGAAGAGGTTGCGTCCGCGGCGGACGATCAGCTTGGTTTCCGTCAGCAACACGTTGACGCTCGGATCGTCGATGTAGTTCATGCTTCCGGTGGTGTCGATGATCGCGACCGGATCGCCGTTGGCGGCTTTGATGAAGTGCGGCTGCTTGACGTCGGCCGCCGCCTCGCCGTTCACGATGCGGATTTCGGGGAGTTGGTTCAAGAGGGCCACTTGTCCGGTTTCCAGCGATTGGAGCAGATGGCCGCGCAGGTGGAGCGTCGCGGGCAGGCAACAGCAGGCCAGCAACAAGAACAGGTAGGAAAGATTCACCCCTTTCCAGTTGCGACCCACGTCGCGGTAGAGGCGTTTCGAGAAAAACGCGAGCAACGGCAGCTGGGCCAATCTGTACTTTTTCATCTTCATCAACCGAAGGAAAAAGCAGATTCCGTGCCGCGTCGCGAAATCGGAGAGGTTCTTTTAAGGCGTATTAGCGCTTCCGGCGTCCCACCCCTCCTCGCCGGGCGCGATGTTCGTGTATTTGGCGTTGGTCCGTGGTTCCGCCATCATGTGCTCCACGGTGTCGCGCCACACCATATAGTGTGGAGTTTGCTTGTGCTGGGCGGCGTCTTCGGGCGCGCGGTACACCTCCACCAAGGTGAAGCGGTTGGGGTCCGTGTCCTGTAGAAAATCAAAACGGGCGATGCCCGGCTCTTGGATGGAGTTTCGCACATTCGCCAAGGTCGCGGCCTTGAATTCCTCCAAATACTCGGGTTGAACGTGTATGAAAACATGAACGATGAACATGATGGCGCTCCTTCTTGTTGATGGGTTTATCCGGGTTCGGCGGCGTCCGGCCGTCGGCCGCGGCCGAACGTCGCCGCGACCCGCTCCGACTTCAGCATGTAGGGAATCCAGATCGCGCAGACGAGCAGGGCGCGCGCGAAATCCGCCGCGGTTTCTTCGTTGAAAAGCGGGTTTTCGGGCAGGATCAGAGAGACCAGCCAGGAATCGAGCGGCGTGATCAGCAGGGGCAGCGCCGCCATCACGATGTATAACCGCGGGAAAAAGCGATGCTTGGTGAAGAACAGCACGTTCAGCCAGACGGCCGCGAGCAGCATGCCGATGTTGTAGGTGAATTCCAGCGCGAGCAAGGGAATCCAGAGCGGGTTGTAGGCCTCGTAGCCCGGCGTGACCAAGACGCGCCAGGTGCCCTCGGTGATGAGCGGAA
Organism: Pontiella desulfatans; assembly: GCA_029287275.1. Taxonomy (GTDB): domain Bacteria; phylum Verrucomicrobiota; class Kiritimatiellia; order Kiritimatiellales; family Pontiellaceae; genus Pontiella; species Pontiella desulfatans_A. The sequence goes on along the minus strand of JARFRL010000450.1, from coordinate 3,089 downwards.
GGAAGGTGGGCAGGAAGCCCGCGCCCAGTCGGAACGGCGCGATGACCACGCCAACGCCGACGAGAATCAACCACCCCCTGAGGCCGTTCAGGTCTTCTTTGATTCCAAGTCCCATGTTTCCCCTAGATGGGATCGAGCACCCATCGTTTGTTGTACCAGAAATATTGCTCCGGCGTCTTCGCGATCTCCGCGTCGAACAGCGCCATCATTTCGATCATCATGCGTTTCCAGTCCTCCGTCTTTTCGACGTCCGGATCGGGGCGGATCGGATCGAAGATGACGGCCTCGTGTTTCGTCCAGCCGACGCGGCGGACGACCGCGGGATAGATCGGGCAGCCGCACTGCCGCGCGAACAGGGCCACGCCCGCGCCCAGATTCGCCTCGCCGTTCAGGAAGGGAATCGGATAGGCCTCGGTCTTGTTGCGCACGTCCGGCAGAATCGCGAGCACCTTGCCGGCCCTGATCCGCCGGATCACGCCCTTGAGAATTTTGGAGTCGTTCAGGATCACCTCCATGTTGAAGGCTTTGCGCGCTTTGTTCAGATAGTCGTCCGTCAGCGGATTTTTCTGCCGCCGCGCGATGGAGAAGATGGGCATGCCCATCAGATCCGCGGTGACGCCCGCCATGTCCCAGTTGCCCATGTGGATCGTCGCGAAGATATAGCCCGCCTTCTCTTCCTCCAGCGCTTTGAACAACCGCGGCGCCTCGTTCACCAAAGGCTGTTTTTTCACGTCCTCGAGCGTCAACTTGGAGAACCGGATCGCCTCGATCGCGTTGAAGCAGAGGTTGCGCCACGAGATCCACGCGATGTGTTTCCGCTCTTGGTCGCTGAAGCGATCGCCGAACACCTCGTCCAGCCGGCGGATGGCCTCGGCGCGCCGGAAGCCGCCGAGATAGTGCATGCACCACGCCATGAACCAGCCGAGGCACAGCCCGACGCGCAAGGGTAGGACGCGGATCAAGCCGCCCGCGCCAACGAGCAGGGCGTATTCAACAACGTGTTTGGGTCGGTTGGCCATTTTAGATTTCCGAGGTTCGATTTTAGAATGCGGGATGGGCTCCGCCCCGGCCCGTTATAAATTAAGGCCAACGCCGATTGAGGTCCAAAAATCGGCGATCGGCAATCATAAATCAAAAATGAACTACGCCTTTCTGCGCTCCCACTTCCGCGGTTTGGGCGGGTTTTTAAGCGGGTCCGATTTCGCCGCGATGTAGACGAGGTCCTCCCCGATGATCCGTCCGATCTCGCGCTCGAGCTCGGCGCAGGGCCGGACCTTGTAGTCGTGATCCGTGTTGAGAAACACCTTCTGCCCCTCCACGAACTCGAGGCAGATAAGCAGTGGCGTTTGCCCGGGGTGCTGTTTCACCGCGCTTTTCAATTCGTTCATGATCTGTTCGTTCACGCCCATCTCCGGGAGATGGATGGCGACGCGGTCGCAGAAGAGCGAGGGCGCCTGCTCGAGCGGGAAGATTTCCATCACCTGGAATTTCAGATCGCCGCTGTCCTCCTCCATCATGACGCCGCCGAACATCGCGGTCGCGTCTTCGACGATGTGCTGGCCGTATTCCTCGAACGCGCCCGGGAAAATAATCGCGCCGATCGAGCCCTCGAGCCCCTCGATCTTGAAGGTGGCCATGGGCTTCTGATCCTTCTTCGTGAACAGCTTGCGCGTCTCCGTGATCATGCCGCCGAGGCGCGTGCGCTCGCCCGCCGCCAAGGTCTGGATGTCCTTCATCCGTTTCAACGCGAAGTTGTCGAGCGCCCACTCGTGGCGCGCCAGCGGATGGCCGGAGATGAAGAAGCCGATCAACTCCTTCTCGGCCGCGAGCATGTCGGACTCGCTCCACGGTTTGACGTCCGGCAACTCCTCGTCCGAGCCGTCGCCCGCGGTTTCCTCCGCGCCGCCCATCAGGTCGAACATCGAGACCTGGCCCGCGGCCTTGTCCTTGCGCGCTTCCTCGGCGCGCCCGATGGCGGTGTCGATCCCGTTGAACAGCCGCGCGCGGTGGACGTCGGTGAAGTCGAACGCGCCCGATCGGATCAGGCTTTCAATCACCTTCTTGTTGGCGGAACCGACGCGCGCGCAGAAATCCATCAGCCCTTCGAACGGGCCGTTCTCGTCGCGCTCCGCGACGATCTCTTCCACGACGCCCTCGCCGACGCCCTTGATCGCGGCCATGCCGAAGCGGATGCCCGATCCATCCTGCACCGCGTTGAACCGGCCGATCGACTCGTTGACCGACGGCGGCATGACGTCGATGCCGCGTTCCTTCGCCTCGGCGATGAAGCCGGTCAACTTGTCGGAGTTGCCCATTTCCCCCGAGAGCAGCGAGGCCATGAATTCGGCGGGATAATGCGCCTTCAGCCACGCGGTTTGGTAGGTCACGAAGCCGTACGCGGTCGAGTGCGATTTATTAAAGCCGTATTTCGCGAACTCGGTGATGTTGTCGAAGATTCGGTTCGCGAGCTTCGCGTCCATGCCGTTGGTGTCTTGGCAGCCTTGGACGAACTTGCCGCGCTGCTGGTCCATCACCTCGGGCTTTTTTTTGCCCATGGCGCGGCGGAGAATATCCCCTTCGCCCAGCGAGAAGCCCGCGAGTTTCTGCGCGGCCTGCTGAATCTGCTCCTGGTAGACGATGATGCCGTTGGTCTCTTTCAGGATCGGTTCGAGCAGGGGGTGGTCGTATTCCACCGTCTCGCGGCCGTGCTTGCGCTTGATGTAGGTCGGGATGAACTGCATCGGGCCCGGACGATAGAGCGCGAGAATGGCGATGATGTCCTCGATGCAGTCGGGCTCCACCTGCCGCAGCGTGTCGCGCATGCCGCCGGATTCCAACTGGAAGATGCCGACCGTGTCGCCCTTGGAGAGCAGCTCGAAGGTTTTCTCGTCCTCGATATCGAGCTGTTCGGGATCCACGTCGATCCCGTGGTTGCGTTTGATCAGCGAGCAGGCCTCGTAGATGATCGTCAGGTTTTTCAGCCCGAGGAAGTCCATCTTCAGCAGACCGATCTCCTCGGTGGGGCCTTTCTCGAACTGAACGACGATCAGCTTTTCCTTCGGCTCCCGCGTGAGCGGAATGATCTCGAT
>JARFRL010000440.1 GCA_029287275.1 Pontiella desulfatans | reverse complement strand
ACGTTTTCAGGCGTCAATCCGCCCGCGAGAAGAATCGGTTTCCCGACCGATTTCACCAACGTCTTCGCCATGTCCCAATCGCACACCTTGCCGGTTCCGCCGATGGTTTTAGGGTCGTAAGCGTCCAGCAGAAAGCGGTCGTACTCGAACCACGATTCGGAATGATAGAGTTCGGCCGGGCCCAGCGCGCGCCACACCTCGAGGCCTTGAAACAGCCCGCGGTCGAGTTTCCAATGGTCTGGAGTCTGATGCACCTGTAGCACGTCGAGCCGGGCGTGTTGCGCGGCGTGGGCCAGCTCGGACTCGGTCGGGCAGACGAAAACGCCAACCCGTAGCATGCCCTCCGGCGTCTCCCACCGCCCCGCCACCTTGGGCTCGATATAGCGCTTGGATTTCGACCAATGGTTGAAACCCACCGCGTCGGGCCCTAAAGCGGAAATCCGCTCGAGGTCGCCCTCCGAACGGATTCCACAGATCTTGACGAATGTCGACATGGCTTAGTCGGCGGCGACTTCTTCCGCGGCCGGCGACAGGTCGATCTCGGCGGTGTCTTCCGCGATCTCGGAGGCGGCTTCGATGGCCAACGCCTTGTTTTCCTCGTAATTATCGAAGAAGAGCGGGTTCTGACCTTCGGCCCAAACGATTTCGACATCCTCGACGCCGATGAAGCCGAAGGAGTGGCGCACCTGACGGGTCAGCGCGTCGCGGTCGTCGTCTTCCTTGTAGACGCCGCCGGAGGAGACCAGCAGCACGACGCTCTTAACCTTGTGCAGCGGCTTAACGCCCTCTTCCTTGCTGATGCTGAAGGTCAGCCCGGGGCAGAGAATCTGGTCGATCCAGGCTTTCATGATGGCCGGGACGCCAAAGTTCCACATGGGCATGGTGAGGACGAGCACGTCGGCCTCGTTGAACTGTTCCGCCTGCTTCGAGGCGTAGTTCATGGCCAGTTCCTCGACCTTGGAGACCTCGTAGTTTTCGTCGAAGACGGGATACCACGCGGCTTTGTAGAGCTCGTAGGAATAAAACGGCGGCTTTTCGTCGTATAGGTTGACGTTCACCAACTCGACTTCCGGCTTCAGTTCGATCAGCTTGCCGAAAAAGGCGGCCGCGAGCTGTTTGGACACCGATTCCTCGGTAGGCTTGGGGTTCGCGCACACATGCAAAACATTCATTTCAAAACTCCTTATCTCTCCCCTTTTTCAGAGGTTTTCACGAATTGAAGCCGCGGTTATAACGTAAAACCCAATCGGCTTACAATCAATTCCGTTAAATGGCGGTGATTTCGTCGTAAAATCCGACGTAATCGTCTTTGCGATCGCCGTCGCGCAGGGCGATCGCGGTCCGCGGATGCTCGTTCTGGTGCCCGGTGATCATGTACGGGATGCTGTAGCCCCAGTCCACTTCCTGGCTCAGCGGGTGCATGGTGCTCTGCACGAAATCGAGGATCGGACGCAGGTTGAACTTCGGGTTTTTCAGGAAACCAACGAGCAGCTCGGTCGGGCAGTTTCCGGCGCCGCGGCCCATGCCCATCATGGTGGTGTCGAGCAGCTTCACGCCATTGATCGCGGCGTAGATGGTGTTCGCGTAGGCCAGCTGCTGGTTGTTGTGCGCGTGAATGCCGAGGGTTTTGCCGGTCGACTTGTAGCGCTCGATCAGATCGCCGATCTGCTCGTAGTAGAGCGAGCCGAAGCTGTCGACGACGTACAGAAAATCGATTTCCGGGACTTCCGCGACCGCGGCGAGCCCGTTGTCGAGTTCGTAGTCCGGCACGGTGGACACGGCCATGAGGTTCAACGCGACTTCATAGCCTTTGTCCTTGGCGTCCTTCACGATTTCGAGCGCGGCCGGGATCTGGTGGATATAGGTCGCGACGCGGATCAGGTCGATCACGGATTCGCTCTTCGGAAGGATGTCGGAAGGGTTGGTCCGGCCGGTATCGGCCATCACGGACAATTTCATTCCGGTGTCGTTCTCGCCCACTTCGCGGCGGATATCCTCTTCATCGGAATATTTCCACGGTCCGCAATCGGTTCCCGCGAACAGCTTCTTGTCGGCTTTATAGCCCACTTCCATGTAGTCGATGCCACCGGCCACGCAGGTGTCGTAAATTTTCTTGAAGAACCCGTCTTCAAACTGGTGGTTGTTGCAAAGACCGCCGTCTCGCACGGTGCAGTCCACGATTTTCAGGTTCGGGTCGAACGTGACCCATCCCGCGCTTTTATCCACTTGCTCACTCATGATGAAACCTCTCTCTCCGTTATTAAAAAAGGGTTCGAACTATAGCATTGGAGCCCGCGTGGGCGAATAGTTTAACCATTTATTTGCATCCCGCCGCTTCCCCACCGGACATGCGGCCATTACATCAACTCGCCCATCCCCGCGAAGGAAAAGCGGAGCGAACGTTTACCTGAGCGCGGGGATGAAAATGTTAAACAAGACTTCCTTGGTCCACTCGATCATGCAACGCTTTCCAGATGCATCAACATCCCGACAAACCGCGCCGTTTAAGCCAGATATTTCAATCGGTTGATGCTCCGGTTTACTTCATTACCTTCAACACATTCAAACGCGGAGAGCTCTTGGCCAACCAGGTGATTCATTCCCGTTTCAAGGCATTCGCCGAGCAGGCCGGAAGCCTGGGCGTAGCTATTGGCCGATATGTCATTATGCCCGATCATATTCACTGCTTTATCCGGATAGCGCCCGACAAAAGAATCGGAACCACCATCCGCTTGCTAAAACGCTCACTGTCATCCGTAATGGAAACCCTACCGCCCCACTGGCAGCCCGGCTTCTTCGACCATGTAATGCCTGTCTCTTATACA
>JARFRL010000359.1 GCA_029287275.1 Pontiella desulfatans | reverse complement strand
CCCCCCCCCCCCCCCCCCCCCCCCCCCCCCCCCCCCCCCCCCCCCCCCCCCCCCCCCTATAACTCCCCCCCCCCCCCCCCACACCTCCACTAGAGTTGGATCGTCGGCAGCGTCAGATGTGTATAAGAGACAGTGACAAGGTTCGGTTCAAGGGGCGGGTGATCGCCGCCACCAACAAGCCGATCGACGCCTTGCGGCGCGATGGAAAGTTCCGCGACGATTTTTATTATCGCCTCTGCTCGGACATCATCACGGTTCCGCCGTTGCGGCAGCGCATACGCGAAACCCCGCGCGAATTGGATATGCTAACCGAGCATTTGTTGGAACGGATCTGCGGGAAGGAACTTCGGCTGCCGCTTCTCGCGACCCTCAAGTCCCGCGTGGAGAAGAACTACGCCTGGCCCGGCAACGTCCGGGAGCTGGAGCAGGCCATTCGCCGCGTCATGATTTCGGGGACCTATCAAGGCGACACGTCCAAAGAGCTGGACGAACACGCCGCGCTGAGCGACGCGGTTGAAGCCGGAAACCTGAGCGCCAAGGAGCTGGTGGAGAAATATTGCCGCGACCTTTACGCGACCTACGGAAACTATGGCGAGGTCGCCCGTCGCACCGGGCTGGATTGGCGCACCGTGAAGAAGAACGTGCTTGGCGAACAGGCATGAAAAAAGCCCGTCGCGATGACGGGCTTTTTCGTGATCCGGCGAGCCGGATCTACGCGCCGAGCTGATAGCGAACGTAGCGTTTCACCGAGACGGTATCGCCCAGTTCCTTGCTCTTTTCCGCGATCAGGTTGGTGATGGAAACCTTGTCTTCCTTCACGAAACCCTGCTCCAGGAAGCAGATCGTGGAGAAGTACTTGTTGATTTTTCCAACAAGAATGTTTTCCATGATGTTTTCCGGCTTTCCTTCGAGCTGCTTTCGGAAGATATCCTTTTCAGCTTCGACGTTTTCAGCAGGCACTTCATCGCGGTTCAGGAATTCCGGAGCGGCCGCCGCGACGTGCAGGGTCAAATCCTTGGCGAGTTCCTGATAAACCGGGCTGGCGATGGTTTCGGCTTTTTCGCATCCGAGTTCCAAAAGAACGCCGACTTTGCCGCCCATGTGGATGTAGGATGTGATTGAACCGGTGCCTTCAACGGCCCACTTGACGTTGCGACGCAACTGGAGTTTTTCGCCGATCGAGCCGATCTTTTCTTCGACTTTTTCAGCGACGCCGGCGGTCATGGCATCCGTTTCGAAATCAAGCGCTTGACCGCGCAGTTCCTCAACAAACGCCTGAAAATCCTCGTTGCGGGTCACGAAGTCGGTTTCGCAGTTGACCTCAATCATCGCGGCGCTCTGAGCGTCGTCCGTGACGATCGCCGTAACCACGCCTTCTTTGGCTTCCTTCGAAGCGCGCTTGGCCGCGACGGCCGCGCCTTTTTCGCGAAGGGTTTTGATGGCGGCGTCAAAGTCGCCATCGCTCGCCTGCAGCGCGTTTTTGCAGTCCGCGATACCGAGGCCGGTCGCGTCGCGCAGTTCTTTAATCATGCTTGTCGTAATTGCCATTGTTCCAAGTCTCCAGAGTTAGTCTTCTTTTTTCTCTTCAGATTCTTCAGCGGGAGCGGCTTCTTCGGCGGGAGCCTCGGCCTTGACTTCTTCGGCGGTGGCTTCTTCGACGACCGGAGCGGCTTCTTCAGCCTTCGGCGCTTCTTCTTCAACCACTGGCGCGGCTTCTTCGGCTTTGGCTTCTTCGACGACCGGAGCGGCTTCTTTCACTTTCTCAACCTTTTCAGCGGCTTTGGCGGCGGCCGCTTCAGCTTTTTTAGCTTCGTCGGCTTTCTTTTTCTGCTCCTTGATCTTCTTCAGCACTTCCTCGCGCTTCTTCTTCTCTTCGGCTTCTTTCTTCTGGCGCTCTTCGCGGGCGACTTTCGCCTTTTCGCGCTCGATGGCCTCGGCGGCTTCGCGGGCTTCGCGCTCGGCCTTGGCCTTCGCGGTGTATTCGGCGTCGGCGGCCTTGATGGTTTCGCCGAGCACTTCGCAGATCAGGCCAACGGAGCGCAGGGAGTCGTCGTTGCCAGGGATCGGGTAGTCGACGAGGTCCGGGTCGGCGTTGGTGTCAACCAGCGCGACGATCGGGATGTTCAGGCGCTTGGCTTCGGCCAAAGCGAGATGCTCGCGCTTGAGGTCGACCACGAAAAGGGCGCCCGGCTTCTTTTCCATGTTGCCGATGCCGGTCAGGTTGCGCTCGAGTTTGGTCAGTTCGCGGCGAAGAACGGATACTTCCTTCTTCAGCAACTTGTCCATGGTTCCGTCGTTTTCCATTTTCTGCAGCTCGCGCATGCGGGCCACGGAGGAACGAATGGTTTTGTTGTTGGTCAGCATGCCGCCGAGCCAGCGGTGAATAACGTAGGGCTGGTTGGTGTCTTCAGCGGTCGTTTTGAAGATCTCGCGGGCTTGCTTCTTGGTTCCGACGAAAAGAATTTTCTCGCCGCGCATGACCACGTCTTTCAGGAACGTTTTGGAAAGCTCCAGCTGCGAAAGGGTTTTGTTCAGGTCGATGATGTAGATCCCGTTTTTCGCGCCGTGAATGTAGCGCTTCATTTTCGGGTTCCAGCGTTTGGTCTGATGACCGAAGTGCAGGCCCGCGTCAAGCAGGTCCGCCACAGATATGGTTTTGGTGAATGTATCCGCCATTTTACCTCTCCTTATAGTTTACTCTATTTATAAACAATCCGCTTTGACGCACCCGAGGTAGCAGGTGGCCTTCGCTTCCAACCAGGACTTCCGGTTGATTAAGCGGCGGAATATACGTGCGCGGGAACGACCTAGCAAGCCCATTTTTTAAAGAACCACGCTTTCTCGGCGCGTTAAATTATCTGGAGACGGGGCTCGATATGAAACCAGTATGGTCCCATATTCGATCGCGTGAGATTTCCACTTATCCTAATAATTTTGGCGATGGCCAATCAATCGGACGCGAAACGCATGAACAACGAAGAGCACCATTCCTTCACGAACCGCCTTTTTCAGGAGAAAAGCCCGTACCTGCTGCAACACGCCCACAACCCGGTTGACTGGTACGCCTGGGGCGAGGAAGCCTTCTCGGCCGCGAAAGAACAGGACAAACCCATTTTTCTCTCGATCGGCTACGCGACCTGCCATTGGTGCCACGTGATGGAGCGCGAATCGTTTGAAAACGAGGAAATCGCGGCGCTAATGAACGAGGCCTTCATCTGCGTCAAGGTCGATCGCGAGGAGCGGCCGGATATCGACAACATCTATATGACCGTCTGCCAAATGATGACCGGGCAGGGCGGCTGGCCGCTGACCATCATCATGACGCCCGATAAAAAGCCCTTTCACGCCGCGACGTATGTTCCTCCGGAGCAGCGGTACGGCCGGATCGGCATGCGGCAACTCATTCCACGGATCTCGGAGGCGTGGAACACGCGACGCGACAAGGTGCTCGATTCGTCCAATCAGATCACGGACGTGCTGGCGCGGCAAAACGCGACGGGCTCCGGAGCGGCGTTGAGTCCGAACCTGCTGACCGAAGGCGCCAAGGAATTGATGAAGCAATACGATCCGCGCAAAGGCGGCTTTGGCGACCATCCCAAATTCCCGACGCCGCACCGCTTGGTGTTTCTGCTTCGTCAGCGCGAAGCGGAAGGAATCGCGGCGGTGGAGCGCACGTTGGAAGAGATGCGAAAGGGCGGGATTTTCGATCAGGTCGGTTTCGGGTTCCACCGCTATTCCACCGATAGCGATTGGTTGCTGCCGCACTTCGAGAAGATGCTTTACGACCAAGCGTTGCTCGCGATCGCGTACACCGAGGCGTACGAACTGACCGGCCGGCCGATTTACAAGCAGGTGGCGGAAGAGATTCTCGCGTATGTCTCGCGCGACATGACGACGCCCGAGGGCGGATTTTATTCCGCGGAAGACGCCGACTCCGAGGGCGAGGAAGGACTTTTTTACATCTGGGACGTCGATGAGATGAAGCGGATCGTTGGAGAGGATCATGACTTCGTTTCAGCGACCTGGAACCTTCGCGCGGAGGGAAACTTCCAAGACGAATCAACGGGGCGGCTGAACGGAAAGAACATTCCGCATCTCTCCGCCATGCTTTCGGAGGAAGACGCGGCGAGAATCGCCGGCTCGCGGGAAAAACTGTTTTCGGCTCGCGAGCAACGGATCCATCCGCTCAAGGACACCAAGGTGCTGGCCGACTGGAACGGACTGATGATCGCGGCCTTCGCCAAGGCCGGCCGCGCCTTCAAAGAAGAAGCGCTCGTCGAGGCCGCCGCGCGGGCCAACGCCTTCGTGGAATCGGAGATGCGGCGCGAAAACGGCGAGCTGTGGCATCGCTGGCGCGAAGGGCATGTCGCGGTGCCCGGGCAGTTGGAGGATTACGCGTTCATGATCCACGGCCTGCTTGAGCTATACGAAGCCACGCTGGAGACGCGCTATCTTGAAACCGCGCTGAGCTACAACGACATCCTGACCGCGGCGTTCCGCGACGAAAACAAGGGCGGTTATTTCATGACGGCCGACAACGCGGAGGCGTTGATCGTTCGGCCGAAAGAGCTGTATGACGGCGCGATTCCTTCCGGGAACTCCGTGCAGATGCTCAATCTCCTCAAGCTGGCCCGTCTGACCGGTCGCCCGGAGCTCGAGGAATTGGCCGCGGACACGGGAAAAGCGTTCAGCGGAATGATCAACCAATCCCCATCCAACTTTGCCCAGGCGTTGATCGCGCTCCAGTTCGCGGCGGGCGAGACCGTCGAGATCGTGGTGGTCGGAGAAAAGGAAGACCCCGAAACGAAGGCCATGCTCGAAACCATCAACGCGGTATACCAACCGGGGAAAGTCGTGCTGCTTAAAGATTCCGGCAACGCCGAACGGTTGGCCGAGCTCGCGCCGTTCACGAAAGAGCAAATCAAGGTGGGTGGAAAAACGACGGTCTACATCTGCCGAAACTTCGCCTGCGAGCAGCCGATCACCACGCTCGACGCGCTGAGGGAGAGATTCAAGTAGGGCGAATCAGCCTTCCTCGTAGGTCATGAGAAAATTGAAGGCGAGATCGTCGTCGGACAGTCCTTCGTACATCACGCTGACGATCTGATCCTCCGCGGAAAGCAGTTGCGTTTCGGTCACGACGAATTCCATGCCCACTTCGTCCGGGCCGAACGCTCCGAAAAACAGACCCAGACCGATGATCAGCGACGCGGCGATCGCGACCGCCGGTTTCAGGACCAGGAGTTTGGCGCTTCTCCGGCGCGTTGAGGCGCGCCTCGCGCAGCACGTTTTGAACGGCTTTCAAGGAGGGTTCCTCGACGGCTTGAAAGGCGGCGCGCTGTCTCTTATACACATCT
>JARFRL010000350.1 GCA_029287275.1 Pontiella desulfatans | reverse complement strand
TGATGCCGTCCGCGATGGAGAACGAGAGGCAGCGGATGTGGTCGGCGATGACGCGGAACGCGACGTCGACGGCTTCCTGCTCGGTCTGCTGGGCGGGATCTTCCGGCAGCGTGCTGGTGTAGGTCTTGCCGCTCATCGCCGCGAGCGCGGCGAAGATCGGCGAGAAGACGTCGGTCTCGTAGTTGGAGATGACGCCGGAGAAGTCGGAGAAGCCGTTGGTGCATTGGATGATCGAGCAGGCGCGCTCGAAACCCATGCCGGTGTCGACGTGCTGGGCGGGCAACGGCGTGAACGTGCCGTCGACGTTGGCGTTGAATTGGATGAAGACGAGGTTCCAGATCTCGATGCAGTCGGCGCTGTCGGCGTTGACCATGCCCGCGCCGCAGTCGGCGTTGGGCGTGAGGTCGACGTGCAGTTCGGAGCACGGGCCGCAGGGGCCGGTGTCGCCCATCTGCCAGAAGTTGTCCTTGCGGTTGCCCGGCACGACGCGTTCCGCGGGCAGGTGCTTGAGCCACATTGCCTGGGCTTCGAGGTCGGGGGCGGATTTGTCGTCGCCGCCGAAGTAGGTCGCGTAGAGGCGTTCTTTGGGGAAGCCCCACACGTCGATGATCAGCTCCCAGGCCCAGTCGATGGCCTCTTGCTTGAAGTAGTCGCCGAACGACCAGTTGCCGAGCATTTCGAAGAAGGTGTGGTGATAGGTGTCGAGTCCGACGTCGTCGAGGTCGTTGTGCTTGCCGCCGGCGCGGATGCACTTCTGGGTGTCCGCGGCGCGGCCGGGATCGTAAGGGCACGGAAGCTGGCCGAGAAAGATCGGCACGAACTGGTTCATGCCCGCGTTGGTGAAGAGCAGGTTCGGCGCGTCGGGCAGCAGGCTGCCTGATTTCACGACGGCGTGCTGTTTCGACTCGAAGAAGTCGAGGAACGATTGGCGGATTTCTTTTGATGTCATGGTCTTTTTCCTTCAGACCGCCCGCGGGCGGCGCTTGCGAAATTCACGAAAAAACAGGCGGCGGTTATACCGATATCGCCCGCCTGACGCAAGAACCGCGACGCGAGGAAAGCAATCGCGTGGAAAAGACGTGCGCGCGCGCCCTGAATCGAGTAATGCTATGATGGTTGGAGGAATACGTATGAAACGAATGAAGACGACATATGGGTGGATGATCACCGCGGCCGCGGCTCTTGTGCTGGTTGGCTGTAATAAGGAAGAGCCGAAAACGGGGGCCGCCCATCCGGGCGCGGAGGCTTATCAGCAAGGCATGGCTTACCTCGACGGCGACGGGGTCGTGAAGAACGCGGCCGCCGCGGTCGGCTTTCTGGGCCAGGCGGCGCAGGCCGGGCATCCCGCCGCGATGTATGAACTGAGCAGCTGTATTCTTTACGGCAACGGCGTTCCGGCCGATCCGAACAACGCGTTCGCGTGGATCCAGCAATCCGCCAACGCCGGCCACCAGAAAGCGAAGGCCTACATCGCGCTGTTCCATCTGCAGGGTATTGGCGTCGAGGCCGATCCGGACAAGGCCACGCGCCTCCTCAAAAGCGAAGTGGCCGCGGACAATCATTTCGCGATGTCCATCCTCGCCAGTTTTTATCAAAGTGGAACGGGTGTTCCGGCCGATGAGGCCGCGGCGTTCAAACTTCACCAGCAAGCGGCCGACAAAGGCAACGCGGATTCGATGTATTTCATCGGACGCTGCGCCGTGAAGGGCCTGAATGGCGTCGCCATAGATCCCGTGGCGGGCGCGAAATGGTATCAGAAGGCGGCCGACGCCGGGTCGATCGAAGCCCTCGGAAAACTTGGCGCGTGCAAAATCATGGGTATGGGCGTTGAGAAAAACATCTCGGACGGGCGCGACATGGTGCTCATGGCAGCCGAAAAGGGCGACGCCGACGCGATGCACAACATGGGCGTCTGTTACGAGCGCGGATTGGGGGGCCAGGCCGACCCGCGGGAAGCCGCGAACTGGTACCGCGTCGCCGCCGAAGCCGGCAGCGCGGCCGCGATGTACAACTACGCCGTTTGTCTTGAAAACGGGAACGGCGTCGCGAAAGACGGAGCCGAAGCGATGAATTGGTACCGCAAAGCCGCCGAAAACGGAATCGAGCTGGCGGCGAAAAAACTAAACGGTTGAATCCGCCGCGCGGCAACCAACAAGGGCGTCCAGCGGGCGCCCTTTTCTTTTAGCGGTAGCGGTCGTGCCAAAGGTGCTTGAACCACATCTTGCTGGTGGCGATGATGAACAAGAGGCCGGAGATCACGATGCTCACCAACAGAATCAGATTCGCGCGCTCGTGCGCCGGAATATCGCCGGGATCGCGCCGCCCCTCGAAGAACAACAACACTCCTAGAAGCAGCGTGACGATGGCGCCGGCCAGATAACCCGGCTGGGGCTTCATTCTGAACATGGGTACTTTATCGTGATTTCGATACATGATGGTTCCGTTTCAATCCAAGACCGGCAAGTTGCGAGAAACCGCGATGGCGAACCAACAAATTCCGGCTTAGTTTTTAGTATTATATACTAGCGCCGCTGAGCGAGAAGAGCCTAGCGGTATTGCTTGAGCACGTCGCGCAGGTCCTCGCGGCGAACGGGTTTCGACAGATAGCCGTCCATGCCTTCCTCCAGAAACTTCTCGCGGTCGCCCTTCATGGCGTGCGCGGTGATCGCGATGATCGGCACGCGGCGGCCGTCGCCCTCCTGCGCCCGGATCATGGCGGTGGCTCTCAGGCCGTCGAGCACGGGCATTTGAATGTCCATCAGAACGATGTCGAAATAGGGCCGTTCCTCGGGCGGCGACGTGAGTTTCAGCGCGCTCAACCCTTCCTTGCCGTTTTCGGCGAGCTGAACCTCGCAGCCCATCTTCTCGAGAATCTTGACGATCACGCGTTGGTTGAGCTTGTTGTCCTCGACCACCAGCACCTTGAGGCCAAGCGCTTCTTCCTCGGACGCGTCTCCGGTCGCGATCGAGGGCGCGGCGGGCGCCTCTTCCACGTTGACGGTGATGTTGAAACCGAACTCGGACCCCACGCCGAGCTCGCTGGCGACACTGAGCTTGCCACCTAGTTGCTCAACCATTTTTTTAGAGATCGCGAGACCAAGGCCGGAGCCGCCAAACTCGCGCGTGTGCGAGCCGTCGGCTTGGGTGAACTCGTTGAAAATCAGTTCCAGCGCGTCGTTGTCGATGCCGATGCCGGTGTCGCGGACGCGGAAGCCCAGCACGCGTTCGTTGCCGTTTTTTTCCAGACATTGGACGCCAAGTTCCACCCGCCCGTTTTGCGTGAACTTGATGGCGTTGGCCATGAGATTAATCAGAATCTGCCGCAACCCGCCCTCGTCGGCGCGGATGAGCGGTAGATCCGCGGGGCAGTCGATCCGCAGTTCCAGTCCTTTCTCCTTTACCGCGGGCGCGAAGAACACGTTTAGTTCCTCCATCAACTTCCGGAGATCCACCGGAGCGATGTTGGGAAGAAACTTGCCCATCTCGACGCGCGATAAATCGAGGATGTTATTGATGATCTTCAGCAGATTGTCGGCGGAGGAGGAGATGGTCTGGACGTACTCGCGCTGTTCCTTCGAAAGCTCGGTGTCTTTCATGAGTTGCGCCATGCCAAGCACGCCGTTCATGGGCGTGCGGATCTCATGACTCATGTTGGCGAGGAACTCGCTTTTGGCGTGGCTGGCCTTTTCCGCGTCGTCCTTCGCGGTTTGGAGCTCGAGCTTGAGCTGTTCCTGTTCATCGCGTTGCCGCGCCAGCCGATCAATCATCCGGTTGACCCCGCGGCCGAGCTCGCCGAGTTCATCGAGCGATTCGGCTCTTGGCCGCGCGACCGAAAAGTCGCCTTTCTCCACCGCCGAAAGGCACCGCAGGATGTCGTTGAACCGCGGCACGGTGAGCTTCTTCGCCAGCAATACGGCGGCCAGCGTGATCAGCAGAATGCCGGCGATCCCTCCCCCCACGAACCCAATGGCGTAGCGGCGCTTTTGCAGGCCGGCGTTCCCGGTGCCCATTTTGAAGCGCAACGCCCCCAGCCACTGCCCGTCGGAATAGAGCGGCGTCGTGATCAACAGCAAGTTCCGCCCGTCCTCGCGGACGCCGACGACGCGCGCGACGTCTTCTTCCCCGATCACGTGGTCGGGATCAATTTCGGAATACGGCTGGCCTTCGTGTTCCGGTTGATCGCAGTAGAACACGACGCCGTTTGGCTGGGTGACCGCGGCGTAGACGATTTCCTCGCCCACGAGTCGAGAAAGCGCGGCGCGGTTGCGGACGATGGAATAGGGAATGGCCTGCTGATTCATGAGCCGACCGGGGATTTCGGCTTTCAACGCGAGCCGGTCGTCGATTTCCCCGAAAAACCCGCGCATGTAGAATATTTCAAGACTCGATAGCAGAACCGACGCGATCAGAAAGATGGCCAAACCCAGCTTGAACGATAATGACGTGAACGTCTTCACCATGCCGCTAAACCTCTATTGAACGCGAAAAACACGGGGGTGATCATAGCGAGGGCTCGCTTTCTCGGGCAAGTTCCAAGGCGCGCGAAAAAACCTCTAGCCGCGGAGCCGCGCCCTCTTCGGCCGCGTGGTTCGGAAACATCAGCGGATCGGGAATCCAGTGGCGGGAACCGAGCTCCATGCCGCGCTGGAATTCGGCGTGAACGTCATTGCCGAACGCTGGATCGTAAAGACTTCCTTTGAGTCCGGTGGGGCACTTGGTTTCGCGCACCCACTTTTCCGCGACCCCGGGTTGGCTCCAGTATTCCAGAAGCTCGACGCCCGCGTCCTTTCCGGGGGCGTTTTTCAGCACCGCCCAGGCGGGAATATACCCGCCAACCACGTGGTGATGCCCTTCAAGCTCGGGAAATTGGGCGAGCCGCAGCGCGGCCACGCCTTCCGGATCAAGCCGCTCGAAAGCCGTGTAACGC
>JARFRL010000340.1 GCA_029287275.1 Pontiella desulfatans | reverse complement strand
CCCCCCCCCCCCCCCCCCCCCCCCTCCAACCCCCCCGCCCCCCCCCGACAACTACACTAGAGTTGGATCGTCGGCAGCGTCAGATGTGTATAAGAGACAGGTGTCGCGCACTTCGAAGAGCGCGTCCGCCGTCTTGTTGGTTTTCGCGGTCATCTGAAAACTACGGGCTTCGCGGCCCTCCCAGTCCTCGTCGGGCAGCACCTCCAGTGTCGCATGGCCCGCGACGATGAACTGCCAGCCCAGGCTGTAGGTGAGTTTCTCGCCCACTTCAAACGCCGGTTTGGGCGGTTGTCCCAAGCGCTCGGCGGCGCGGGCGATGCCATGGAAGAATGGAGCCGTCATCAGCCCGCCTATGAAATGTCTTCGTTCGCGCATGGGATCATTCCTCTCGATTATCAGCAAGAGCGTATTCAATTCCACAACAGGGTGCAAACCCCCAACGCGCGCGAAAACGTCAGAACCCTGAAGAGGACGGTGGCGGGGGAGTCGGGCGGCGAGCGCGGCGAAGGTTCAGAATTCATAAATCTGCGCGAAATATTAATATAAAGTATGCCGCGATAATTAGTTGCGTCCGCGGCGGATGGCGTTATTCTTCCTTCGTCTGCGAAGTTAAGAGCATTTAAACCAGCCGATTCCCGGCTGAAGGGAGGATGCGATGAAAGCGGATGCGACATGGCGGAACGTCGCGAGACGAACCGTCGTCATAGCCACGGGGCTATGCTGCCTGGCCTTATTGACCGGCTGCCCATGGGACGAGGATGAACTACCAGCGGTCCCCCATCTATGGGATATTACGTGGGTCGACAATGTTGACCCGAATGATAGTGGTGACATCACGATTCCCGTGAACTTCGATGATCTCACGATGATTCAAAACTACTCCAACACGTTTGGGGATTACACGGTCTCCATTACCGTGGCGGGTGGGGCGATCACCATCGTCATTACCGACGCGACCAGTCCGTTCAACATCACGTTGACCGGAATCATAAACACCACCACCACGGCCAATGGAACCTATCTGGGAACCAGCGACAGTGGTAAGCCGATCAGCGGCTCTTGGACCATTGCCAAGCAGTAGTTCATGTCCCCGCTGGTTAATGGTGAAACGCGGCCCTTTCGGGGGCCGCGTATTTCTCGCCGCGCGCTTGTGGCGCCCCGCGTGATTAGACGGCTCGCCCCTTGCCGCGGGGGTTCTATTTGGATGACGGGGTTGTTTTACGGGTATGATTTTCGAGAAAAAAACCGGTTTTTGGTTGGGCGCGGTTTCGCTGCTTGGCTGTCTGGTTGGATGCGGCGCCGACCTTGAACCCCCTGAAGAACGGGCGCGGACGATCCCCGCGCGGGCGTTGGAAACCTATCCGGCGTCCACCAAGTTGCTGCTGGGTGAGTTTCAGGCCCAGGTAAGACCGCTCATCAGCATTCCCGTCACGGCTCCGACCGACGGAGACATCTTTTTCCATGTCGATCAACCCCGAACCCTGCTTCCCAAGCATTCGCTCTGGGCGGAGGTGGAACCCCGCCAGATCGCCAGCGAGGAGCTGGAGGTTGAACTCAACACGCGCGCGGAGCGGCTCCGGTTGCGGGAGGAGATCCAGCAAACCGAGCGGGAACTCAACCGCGTTGAATTCATGTTGTCCGATCCCGCGCTGAAGGACGTTCCCTATGGCGACCGCGTGCCGCTTTCAACCAACCTGGTGAAACAGTTGAACGACGAGCTCGATCTACTCGAGGAGAAATTGGAAAACGCGGGCGAGGTGGAGCGGTTGGCTTTCGAGCAAAAGGCGCTGCGCTCGCGGCTCGTCATGCCGTTTGATGGCGAGTTGATTCTTTCGCTCCCGGTGTCGCCGAATCGGAAGACGATCCGCGTGGCCTCCAACACGCCGATCGGCACCATCCGCGATATCAGCGAAATCCATCTGCATGTCGTGATCCGCGATCCCCAACTGGTCGCCATACCGAAGCAGCGATTGGCCGTGCTCTTCAAGCAGGATTCCGGCGAGCGCTATCGCGCCGAATTTCATGACGCCCAAGTCGTGGAGATCGGAAGTCAGGACGTGCTGATCTACCGCTTCGGATTTAAACCGGAAGAGGTGGAAAAACTCGTCCCGCTAATCGGGGCCAACTTGACGTGCGAGTTGTGGGTGGAAGCCGATGTCAGCTTCCATTCGGTATCGAAGCTGGACGTGGCCCTCATGTTGAATGGCGACGAATCCGTCATGGGCTGGCGCGAAGCGGTGGCCAAGCTTTGGCCGGGAGGCCGCCTGCTTTATACCGGACGGACGCGTCTGGGCGTCGCGCGGGAGGGGGAACAATGAACTCGCTCTCATGCGATGGCGTCACCTTCGCCTACTCAAAGGAGGCGACTCCGGTATTCGAGAATCATTCATTCCGTTTTGGCAAGGGGATCAATTTGCTGAAGGGCTATTCCGGTTGCGGGAAGACCACGCTCCTTAAAATTTTCGCCGGCTATCTGCGTCCCCTCTCCGGAACCGTTTCCACTCCGTCGGGCCTTCGCCCGGGCTCTTGCGACTACCAGCGGCGGGAAATGAGTTTTCTGTTTCAGCGGTTCAACCTTCTTCCGTTGGCCACGGTCCGGCGCAATCTGGAGCTCGCGGGCGAGCTGGCCGGGATGGGGCGCCGCGACCTCGGGGATCGGATCGGCTATTGGGTTGATAAGCTGGGGCTGGCGCCGGTCGCCGACCGGAAGGCCGCGAGCCTGTCCGGCGGCCAGCAGCAGCGCGCCGCCATCGCCCGCGCCCTGATCAAGGACGCCCAGGTGTTGCTGCTCGACGAGCCGACCTCGGGGCTCGATGATTTGAACACGCGCCTGATCATCCAGGCGTTGAAGGAAACGGTGCGGCGCGAATGCGTCTGCCTTATATGCACGCACGATCATCGGTTGGAAAACCTTTCCCATGAAGTTGTTGATTTCAATCGGTTCCTACCTGTTGAAAGACACCTGCTGGCGCTGGCGTGAGCAGCCCGGAAGTGTCCTGACGCGGTTCGTGGTGGCCTACGCGTTGGTGTTGCCTTCGCTTGGGCTGCTCGGGGCGTTCGCGCTAATGGCCGATCACCTTGAGGCGCGGCTGAAGCGCGACGGGATTGACATGCTGTATGTCACCGAGCAGGTTTTTCCCCGAAGCGACGATATCGCGGCGCGACAGCGACACGCCCTTTACGCCCAACTGGCCGAGCACGGAACCATGTTTCAACTGTTGCAGCTGTTCGGCGCGGCGAAAACGCCCGAGTCCAGCGCCGCCCGGGTCGTGGCCTATCCCGACGCCTCCATCCGCCATCTTTCCGGCGTGATCGCTCCCGAAAGTCCGGTGGTTTTTCTGAGCGACGCGCTTCCCGCGGGAATGCCGATCCGCGCGGAGGTCGATAAACACCACGTCGAGGCGCGCGCTCGCCGCCCGACGGGAACGCTCGCCAAGCTGTTTCAGGAAAACGTGCTGCTCGTGCCCGAGGGCATGTTGCCCCGCCTCGAGCTGAATGGACATCTTCGCGTCTCCTTGCTCAAAGCCGACGACGTCGCCGCGCTTCGCGGGCTGGAGCGGGCCGTCCGGCTGACGGCCAAGCTCGATGAAAGGAGCGTTTTCACGCGCGGTTCAACCAAACTGCTCGATGATCTCGAACGCCTGAAATCGAAACAGGCGCGGTGGCGTTTCGGATTGGCGGTCGCCGGTGGAGGGGTTCTGGCGCTTGTGCTCGGAACCCTGGCCGTGCTGGAATACCAGCAACGCGCGTACGTCATCGCCCTGCTGCGCGGCTTCGGTGTCCGCCGCTGGATGGTCTATGTGGCGCAGCTGTTGGAAAACGCGGTCGTCGTCAACCTGGCCGGCGTGGCCGCCTATTTCACGTTGGCCTGCGGCCAGCGCGCGCTCTATCGCGCCTTCGGGGCGGGAGCCATGGCCGGATTTTCATTCGAACGCATGCTCGCCGAGGTCGTGGTGATTTTGGCCTGCGTCAACGTGGGCGTGCTGATCAGCACGCTGCCGGCGTTGCGCGCTCTGAGGAAAGAGGTTGGAACCATTTTGAGTTAGCATGAAATATTTCCGCGCCATTTTGATCGTCGGATTTTTCTCGGGCCTGATTTCCGGGTGCGGGAGCGTCGATGAAAACATCGCGGAGCGTTCCGCGGAGCTCATCAGCCGCTATCCGGGCTTAAACAACGATCCCGCCGACCTTCCGCGGGTCGATCTCGACTGGGAAACGGCCGTCTCGATGCTCGACGGAAATCTGGTGATGCGCCACGCGGCGGAAGAAATCGTCAGAGCCGAGGTTTCGGTTAAACGGGTGTTTCTCGACCTGATCCCGCAACTCACCATTCAGGGGATCTACGGTCAGGCGATCTCGCAGGTCACGGAGCTCACCCAGGATAATTTCAACGCGAACATCAACGCGCTGTTCTCCGTTCCCGGCCTGATGCGCCTGCGGCTCGACTACTATGGCGCGATGCTGGCGACCTACGGGGCGCGCCAGCAATACGAACTGACCTATCGCGAAGAGGTGGTGAATCTCTACACCGTGTTCCGCGAACACCAGCACGCCCGGGCCCGGTACGTCATCGAATCGCTCAAGGCGGCCGATCCAACCTTTGGACGCGCCGACCGGAAGGAAATGGAGTTCAAACGCCGCCGGCGCGAGACCGATCTTTGGCTCGCGCTCTCATCCGCCTTCGGAAACCATTCCAACCACTGGAACATCGTCTCCGCCGACCTTCCGCGGTTTGATTATCTGAACGAAGAGTCGAGGTGGGACGATCCCAACGAAGCGGGGTGGTTGTTCATCATCCTCGAGGCGGTGGAGCTCGAGGCGGCTCGTCTGCGCGAGCTCGGCGTGAAATTTCAGTATTGGCCGCAACTTAACATGCGGATTTACAGTCCATCGGTCTATCTATTGTCCGGTGGCGACCGCGGGGGATTCGAGTTCGACGCCGAGGACATCCGCTTCGAGGCGGCCGTCACCATGAAGCTGGACACCAATCTGGCCATCCGCGATCAGTTGCGCGAAACCCGCCGCAACACCCGACTACTCGAACAGAAGCTCTACGAAGACGCGCATGAACGCGCCCAAAAACTGAATGAAGCGCGGCAAGCCTTGGTCGTCGTCGACTCCCGCGTGAAACAACTGCTCGCCAGAAAGAAGCTGCTGGATTCCATGCCGAGGTCCAGTGTTTACGACGTGTTCGAGCAGCAACTCGCCGAACGAATCGAGGTTTTGAATCAGCTGGTCGCGCTCGAGCGGGAGCTCGATTCCATTATCCCCGTGCTCTGGATCGCGGATGAATCCAAGTGGCGGGTTCCAATGGTTGAAAATGGAGCTCCGCTCCGTTAAGCGCGATCAAGCGATCCACTCCGGCAACAGGAAAATCTAGGCCGATTTCTTTTCGGTCTCGATCAGCTTGAGGCCTTCCAGCGGATGCAGGCCGCGCTCGACCATGTCGCGGGTGATGACGCAGTGCGTGACGTCGTCGCGGGTGGGAATCTCGTACATCACGTCGAGCATCAGATGCTCGATGATGGCGCGGAGTCCGCGGGCGCCGGTCTTGCGCTTGTTGGCCATGCGGGCCAGCGCCTTGAGCGCGTCCGGCTCGAACTCGAGCTCGACGTCGTCCATCGCGAGCAGCTTCTTGTACTGCTTCACCATCGCGTTTTTCGGCTCGGTGAGAATGTGAACCAGCTCTTCCTCGGTCAGCTCGCGCAACATGGTCACGACGGGGAGGCGACCGATGAATTCCGGAATCAGGCCGAACTTCAGCAGATCTTCGGATTCGACGTTCATCGTCACGAAATTCGGGGAGAGCTCCTCGTTCGACTTCGCGGTGTCGCCGCCGAAGCCCATGCTCTTCTTTTCGGAGCGTTTTTTGATGATCTCCTCGATGCCGACGAACGCGCCGCCGCAGATGAACAGGATGTTCGAGGTGTCGATCTCCAGGTATTCCTGCTGCGGGTGTTTGCGTCCGCCTTTCGGGGGCACGCGGGCGACGGTGCCTTCGATGATTTTAAGCAGCGCCTGCTGAACGCCTTCGCCCGAAACGTCGCGCGTCAGCGAAGCGTTGTCGGTGCGACGGCCGATCTTGTCGATCTCGTCGATGTAGATGATGCCCTTTTGGGCGCGCTCGACGTCGTAGTCCGCGGCTTGCAGCAGCTGGAGCAGAATGTTTTCGACGTCCTCGCCCACGTAACCGGCTTCGGTGACGGTGGTGGCGTCGGTGATGGCGTAGGGGACGTTCAACGAGCGCGCCAATGTTTTCGCGAGAAGCGTTTTCCCGCTGCCGGTGGGGCCGATCAGCAGGACGTTGGACTTGTCGATCTCCACGCCGTCGTCGTCCAGCTGGGCGAACATGCGTTTGTAGTGGTTGTGGACCGCGACGGAGAGCACTTTCTTCGCCATGTCCTGACCAATCACGTATTCGTCGAGTTTGGCTTTGATCTCGTGGGGGGCGAGCACGCCAATCTCCTGCGAGGTCGCGGGCTCGTCGTCGTGCGCGGCCGACTGATGGCCGAGCAGGGCGTCGCAGAGCCCCACGCATTCATCGCAGATGAACACGCCGGGACCGGCGATGAGGCGTTTGACCTCTTTTTCGTTCTTTCCGCAGAAAGAACACTCAGGAGTGCTGTGCTTATCCGCCATGGGATTTCCTTGGTTTATTTCGCGTGGGCGACGACTTCGTCGATCAGGCCGTATTCCGCCGCTTCCGCCGCGGACATGAAGTTGTCGCGGTCGGTGTCTTTTTCGAGATCATCGATGCCGCGGCCGGAGTGTCCGGCCAGAATGCCGTTGAGAATCTGTTTGATGCGCAGGATTTCCTGGGCTTGGATTTGGATGTCGGTGGCCTGGCCCTGCGCGCCGCCGAGCGGCTGGTGAATCATGATGCGGGCGTTGGGGAGCGCGTAGCGTTTACCGGCCGGTCCCGCGGCCAGCAACACGGCGCCCATGCTGGCGGCCTGTCCGATGCAGTAGGTCGTGATGTCGCACTTGAGGAACTGCATCGTGTCGTAAATGGCGAGGCCCGCGGTGACGACGCCGCCGGGGGAGTTGATGTAGAGGCTGATGTCTTTTTCCGGATCCTCGCTCTGCAGAAACAGCATCTGGGCGACGACCAGGTTCGCGACGGTGTCGTCGATCGCGGTGCCGAGAAAGATGATGCGTTCCTTGAGCAGGCGGGAATAGATGTCGTAGGCCCGTTCGCCGCGTCCGGTTTGTTCAATAACCGTTGGAATCAAATAGTTCGCCATTTCGTTCATAGGTCTTCCTTTATTGGATTAATGGAACCGCGGATTATTGGATCAACGGGCGTTCCCTTCAATCCAATAATCCAGCCTTCCATCGATCCGGCTCGAAGAGCCTTACTTGATCTTCGCGTTCTCGACCATGTAGTCGAGCGCTTTATTGAAGCGGATCTGCTCGCCCACGCTGTCCAGAGAGTCGTTCTCCACCATTTCCTTGCGCAACGCCGCGGCGTCTTTGCGCTGGTGAATGGCCATCGTCGCGATTTCTTCGTCAACTTCCACTTCACTGACTTCCATCCCCAGATCAGTAGCAATTCCGAGGCCAATATAGCGCAGCTTGACGTTTTCAAGGGCGCGTACGGCGGCTTCTTTCTGAAGCTCTTCCATCTGCGCGGTGATCTGTTCCTGGGTCTGGCCCATCATCATGCGCTGGTTCGCGATGTCGTAAACCACGTTGCGGGTCTGGGACTGCACGACGCTTTCGGGAACCTCGAGTTTGGTTTTCTTGATCAGGTATTGAACGATCTGTTCATGCTTCTTGCTCAGCGTGGCGTTCTCGGCCTGCGCTTCGAGTTGCTCGCGGATGGTGGCGCGCAACGCCTCTTCCGACTCCACCTGCAGGCGGTTCAGGAAGGTCTCGTCGATTTCCGGAAGGCTCCGGACGCGGACCGCGGTGACTTCGACGGTGTACGCGGCTTTGACGCCCGCGAGTTCCTTGACCATGAAATCCTCAGGGAAGGTGACTTCGACTTCTTTCTTGTCGCCGATGTTCATGCCGACAATGGCTTCGCCCATGCCGGGGATGAACGCGTGCTCGTCGGCGGAAACCCAGTAGCCTTCGCCGGACCCGATGCCCTTGGCTTCCGGAATCGCGTCTTGCAGCGGCGTGCCATCGGTGGTGGCTTCGTAGGTCAGCTGACCCATGTCGCCGGCTTCGACCGCCTTGCCTTCGACCTCTTTATAGTCCGCGTGCTGGCCGAGAATCTGGTCGATCTGCTCCTGCACCTGCTCGTCGGTCACTTCGATCTTCTCTTCTTTAACCGGAATGTCGGTGTATTTCGGGAGTTTGAATTCCGGCTCGACGTCCACGGTGACGTCGAAGGATACGGGCTCGTCGTCCGTGATTTTGACCTCGGTCGCGTCCACGACGTTGACGACCTTGAGTTCGGATTCAATCAGCGCTTCGTGGTAATATTTCGGCAACACGCGTTCCTGCAGGTCCTGATCGATTTCCTTCGCGTATTTCTTCGCGACGACGTGTTTGGGGGCCTTGCCCTTGCGGAAGCCGGGGATGTTGGCGAATTTCATGTACGCCTTCAGGGTTTCCGCTTTTTCCTCGCCGATTTTATCAGCCGGAATCTCGATGGTCATGGTCTTGCGGCACGCGCCCGCGTCCTTAACTGAAACATTCATAAATCCTTGTACTCCTGTGATTACCTGTTTGGGTCAAAAGGCGGTGAATCTACGAGTAAAAGCCCCTCAGGTCAAGTCTGGCGGGCCGCGGGTTTCGGCCCGCCGAAACCGGCTCGAGGCGCCGGAAACCGCGCCGTTGAGCGCGGCGGATCCCCGCGCTTCGGCCGTTGCGGTTCGGCGCCTCCGATCAACTGTCGATGGTTGCTGATGGACAGACTCGCAATCACTTTATATGCTCTGCTCTTTCATCATGGCGCGCGTCGCTCTTTCGGGGGGTTACAGAAAGCGCGGATTGTTGTAATGGGCGCGCGGACCGCGGGGAATTACGGTATGGGCGTATTCAGAGGAAAGCATATGAACGCATCGCACGAAGTACTCAAAAAATCAGTCAGCGATCTCGGCGTGAAATCCGTCGCGTCGGATCTGGGTCTATCCACCTCGCTCATCTACAAATGGTGCCAGCCCACCGATTCCGAGGACGCGAGCGGCGCGGAGAATCCGCTCGACCGGCTGGCGCGGGTGTACGAGCTCACCGGCGACAAAGGCCCGATCAAGTGGCTTTGCCAGCGGGCCGATGGATACTACGTCGCGAACACGCCCTTGCGGGAGATCGACGCGATTCCCTTGCTGCGCATGACCCGCCGAATCGTGCGCGAATTCTCCGATGTGCTCGACGTGCTGACCGCCAGCATCGAAAACGACGGGAAAATCGATCTGGACGAGGCGAACAGTATTCGCGGGGAATGGGAAAAGCTCAAATCCTCCGCCGAAAGCTTCGTCAATTCATGCGAAAAAGGGCTCTACGCGGAATTAGAACAGGGGGACGACAATGAATGAGTGGTGGAGTGAATTGGCGGGGGTGACGCGGTTCTTCTATGGAATGGCGGCGTTTTTCAGCGTCTTCTTCCTGTGGCAGATCATCGCGGCCTTCGCCGGCATGACCGGCGACGACATGGACGTGGGCGGCGCCGACGCGGACGTCGACGTGGACATCGATCTCGACGCAGACGCGCCGGACGACATCGATCATCACGACGTGGTCGAATCCTCGCAGGCCTTCAAAATTCTCAGCCTGCGGTCGATCGTCACCTTCTTCACGCTCTTTTCCTGGGGCAGCGCGCTCTACACGACCCAAGGCGTTCCCGTGGTGAAGGCCATGGGAATCGCGACCATCTGGGGCTTCGTCGGCATGTTCGCCATCGCGCTCATTTTCTGGGGCATGGGCAAGCTGACGGAAACGGGCACGAAAGACGTCGCGAGCGCGGCGGGCAAGATCGGAACGGTTTATCTGGATATTCCCGCCGAGGGGTTCGGCGAGGTGAAGGTCGACATCAGTGGAGCGTCGGAGCACGTCCGCGCGAAAAGCGTCGACGGCGTCGCGCTGCCCGCGGGCACGGAAGTGCGCGTGGTACAGGTGATGAGTCAGGCGTTGGTCGGGGTAAGAAAGTTAACTGCTAAAGGAGAAGAATCATGACCGCTTTAATTCTATTAATCATCGTCGCGATCGGCATCATCGGGACGTTCCTCGCGCTGGTCAGCCGCTATCGCCGCTGTCCGTCCAACAAGATCCTCGTCATCTATGGTAAAACCTCCAGCGGCGCGGCCAAATGCGTGCACGGCGGCGCGGCCTTTATTTGGCCGTTGATCCAGGACTTCGCCTACCTCGACCTCGAACCCTTCGTGGTTCCGATCGATCTGAAAAACGCGCTGTCGCAGGAAAACATCCGCGTCACCGTTCCAACAAGCGTCACCGCCGCGATCTCCAACACCAAAGGCGTCATGCAAAACGCCGCGGTGCGTCTGCTCGGCCTCACCCGCAAGGAGATCGAGGATCAGGCGCAGGACATCATTCTCGGCCAGATGCGCGCCGTCATCGCGACCATGTTGATCGAGGAGATCAACCGCGACCGCCAGGCCTTCCTCGCGAAGGTCAACGAGGCCGTCTCCGGCGAGCTCGAGAAAATCGGGCTCTACCTCATCAACGTCAACATCCGCGACATCGAGGACGAGTCGGGCTACATCGAGGCGCTCGGCCGCCGCGCCGCCGCGGAAGCCATCAACCAGGCGTTGATCGACGTGGCCGAACAGGAAAAACTCGGACAGACCGGCGTCGCCGTCCGCGAGCGCGACAAACGCGTCGCCGTCGCCGCCGCCAACGCCGAGGCCGAAATCGGGGAAGCTTCGGCCGACCGCGACCGCCGCTCCAAATCCGCCGGGCTCGACGCCGAGGCCGCGTTGGGCGAAACCGAGGCGCGCGCCAAGAAAGCCGCCTACGAAGCCAACCAGTCCGTCGCCGAGGAAGAAGCGCGCAACCGCCGCGAATCCGCCGCGAAAGACGCCGACGGCGCCATCCGCGTCGCGCAGGAAATGGCGGAGAAAAAGGCGGAGGACGCCCGCGCCGAACGCGAGGTCGCTCGTCTCAACGCGACCATCATCGTATCCGCCGAAGCCGACAAGAAACAGACGATCATCATGGCCGAAGCCAACAAAGCCAAGAACATCATCGCGGCCGAAGCCAGCAAGGAAACCGAGATCATTGGAGCGGAAGGCGAGAAACAAAAACTCATCATCTCCGCCGAGGGCACGAAGGAAAGCACCATTCGCGTCGCCGAGGGCGAGGCCGAGGGAACGCTCGCCAAGATGACCGCGGAAGGTAAAGGCGTGAAAGCCATCCTCGACGGCAAAGCGCAGGGCTACGAAGCGCTGGTTGGCGCCTGCGACTCCGTCAACGACGTCGCGTCGCTGTTGCTCATCGAGAAACTCGAAAAGATCGCGGGCGTGCAGGCGCAAGCCATCGCGGATCTTCCGATCGAGAAGGTCGTCGTCTGGGACGGTGGCGGAAAAGAGGGCGGCGGACTCTCCGGCCTCGGCGGTCGCCTGATGGGCGCGTTGCCGCCGATGCACGATCTCGCGAAGCAGGTCGGCCTCGATCTGCCGGAATTCCTCGGCAAGTTGACCGGCGACGGCAAGGAAACCAAACCCGAGGAAGCGGCGCCCGCCGCCGCGGAATAAACGTCCGTCAATCGACAACGAAGAAGCCGCCCGGCGCCGGGCGGCTTTTTTTTATTTCAGCGCCGCGAAGCCTTTGTCGAGCAACCCGCGGATCGCTTTGTCGCGCACGTTTTTATCCGGACATCCCAGCGCGACCGCGACGACGCGCTGGTCGCCGCGCTTGGCGGTCGCGGTCAGGGAGGAGCCGCCTTTGGCGTGGTAGCCCGTCTTCAGTCCGTCGCACCCTTGGTACGGGTTCTTGCCGACCAAGGCGTTGCGGTTCGCCAGCATGAACTTTTCCTTGCGAATGGGGGAGAGCGGTAGCCAGGCGAGTTTGGTGCCGGTGTAGCTCAGCGTTTCCGGATGTTTCAACGCGGCGAGGCTCAGGATGGCCACGTCGTACGCGGTGCTGATGTCGGGCTGAAGTCCATTGCCGGGCGGCAGTCCGTGGGGCGAGTGATAGGTGGTGGAGTTCATCCCCAGCTCGCGGGCGCGCTGGTTCATCATGTCCACGAACGCGTCCGTGGAGCCCGCGACATGGACGGCCAGCGCCGAGGCGGAGTCGTTCGCGGAGTGGATCATCAGCGCCTCGATCATGTTGTGCACGGTGTAGTTGCCGGATTCCCGAACGTCGAGATAAACGCCGGAACCGCCGATGCCCGCGATGTCCTGGGTGATCTTAACCTTGTCGTCCAACTGGACCACGCCGGCGTCGATCTGCTCGAGCACGATGAGCAGGGTCATGAGTTTCGTGATGCTGGCGGGATAGGAATATACCGCGGCGCGGTTCTCATAAAGGATTTTTCCGGTGCGCGCGTCCACCACGATGGCGCTTTGATAGGGATCGTTTTTCAGTTCGGAAAAAACCTGCCGCGTGCGGCGGTTCGAGCGGTCGGAGCGGAGATAGCCGTCGATGTTCCGCGTCGCGGCGATGTTCTCGCGCGGTTCCGGAGCTTTCATCTCGACCACTTCAACCGGCATCACCACGGGCGCGGGGCTGGGCGTCGGCGCCGGCGCGGCAAGCTTCAATGCCGGCACGTTGAGGGCGGGCGGAGCGATGGGGCGGGGGGCGGGCGCCGCGGCCGTGGTCCGCGTCGGCGCGGGTTTCGCGGCGACGGGTGGTTTCTCGTCTTTCCCCCCTTTCGTGCCGATCACGACGAAAAAGATGAGGACGTGCAGGGCGATGAGCGCGGCGGCGATGAATGTGACGTTGCTTTTCTTCATAGGGGTCGGTATTCCTGTAAACGGCCCACATCACAAGGAATTCATGAGCGACATACAAACCCAATTTGTGAAAAACGTTCTCGCCGACGCCGCGTCCGCCCCGAAGCCAACCGGATCGGCCTTCGCTCCATCCAACATCGCGCTCGCCAAATACTGGGGAAAGCGGGCCGCCGCGCTCAATCTGCCCATCAACTCCAGCCTCTCCATCTCGCTCGGCGCGCTCGGCACGCGCACGGAGATCCGGGTACGCGGTTCCGTGGAAGCGACGTCTTCGTCGCTTGATCGTGGAAGCGACGTCCCCGTCGCTCCCGACGACGTGTATCTGAACGGAGTTCTCCAAGCCCCGGAAACATCCTTCGCCCGTCGCGTGTCGTCGTTCCTCGATCTATTCCGCCCCCTGTTCGCGGGCCGCGGTTTCGAGGTCCGCACCGAAAACAACATTCCGACCGCGGCCGGGCTGGCTTCGTCGGCCTCCGGCTTCGCGGCGCTGGTGATGGCGTTGGACGATCTGGCGGGCTGGGGGTTGGATAAAAAACGGCTCTCGATGCTGGCGCGGCTGGGCAGCGGTAGCGCGGCGCGGTCGGTCTATGACGGGTTCGTCCAGTGGAACGCGGGCGAAAATCCGGACGGGACCGATTCCTTCGCGGAACGGGTGGACGCCGTCTGGCCGGACTTCCGCGTCGGCGTGCTCGAACTCTCCGCCGCGGAAAAGCCGGTCGGCTCGCGCGACGGCATGAACCGCACCGTCGAAACCTCCGCGCTCTACGAAAGCTGGCCGGCGCAGGCCCGCCGCGATATCGAAACCATTCGAACGGCCATTGAGAACCGCGATTTCTCCGCGCTGGGCGCGGCCGCGGAGAACAACGCGCTCGCGATGCACGCCACCATGATGTCCGCCTGGCCGCCGCTGATCTATCTCCAACCCGAGTCGATCGAGATGATCCACCAGGTCCAGCGCGTCCGCGCCGAAGGTCTCGAGGTCTATCTCACCATCGACGCCGGCCCCAACCTCAAGCTTCTCTTCCTCGCGGAAAACGAAGCCGCCGTCGCCGCGGCGTTTCCCGAACTTCAACTCATCAAGCCATTCGGATAGGATCCACGGATTTCACGGATTACTCTGATTCTGGATCGTAATCCTCTAAATCCGTGTAATCCGTGGATAACAACCAAGGTCGAGATATGCCCGAGTTACCAGAAGTTGAAACCATCGCGCGGCAGCTGCGCGCTCGGGGCGTGGAGGGAAAAACCATTCTTTCCGTGAAGGTGGGGTGGGCGCCGACCGTGACGCCTTTTTCCGCCGCGGCGTTTTCCGCGGCGATTGAGGGAACGACGATTGATCGAATCTCCCGCGTCGGAAAGTGGATGATGTTGTCGCTGGGCTCGGGCAAGACGATCATGATTCATCTGCGGATGTCGGGCTCGTTTTCGATGGAGAAGGGGAGTCATGACCGGATCGTCCTGAAGCTTTCGGACGGACTAACGCTTTATTACCGCGACACGCGCAAGTTCGGGCGTTGGAAGTTGGTGGATGATCCGGACGTCGTTCTGCGCGGGTTGGGCCCGGACGCGCTGACCCGTCGATTCACGCTGAACTATTTCGCGGCCGCGATGAAGAAGCGGCATCGGATGATCAAGCCGCTGATTCTGGATCAGGCGATTGTCGCGGGCCTTGGCAACATCTACGCGGACGAAGCGCTGTGGGAATCGAAGATTCATCCGGAGCGGCGGTCGGACTCGCTGTCGGACGAGGAATTGGCGAAGTTGTTCAAGGCGATCAAGCACGTGCTGAAGGTCGGCGTGAAGAATCGCGGCACTTCGTTGGGCGCGGGGAAAACCAACTACCGCGACGTCGAGGGCGAATCGGGCGGCCACCGCGCCGAGGTGAACGCGTACGGCAAGTCCGGAACGCCCTGCGCGCGGTGCGAAACCATCCTCGAAAAAATCGTCGTGGCCCAGCGCGGCACCACTTTTTGTCCGACCTGCCAGTCGCTTTAACACCGCGCGCGGCGGAGGGGTTAATATTCCAGCGCGAGCGGCACCTCGGGGAAGTGTTTTTCAAACGCGTCGATAATCGTCTGTTTAGGTTCGCCGGCCAAGGCGAGCCCCGCCAGTTTTTTCGCGTCGCGGATTCCGAGGTGGCGCAGCGTGTAGCGTACCTGGGAGGAGCTGGCGGGATCGACCGAGAACGCGCGGGCGCCAAGGCCGACCAGAATGGCGGAGAGAAGCGGATCGCTGGCGGCGAGCCCGCAGACGCTGACCGGATGCTTATGTTCGGCGGCGAGGTTGAAGATGGTCTCAAAGGTTCGCAGCAGGGCGGGCTCGAGTATCCAGTCGTGCAGGTTGAGGGCGTTGAGTTCGCGTTCAATGCCTAGCATGTATTGCGCGAGGTCGTTGCACCCGATGCTGGAAAAACTGATTTCCGGCAGCATGTCCCGCAGCGAGAACACGGCGAGCGGCGTTTCGATCATCGCGCCGATGGGCGGAATCTTCAGCTGTTCCTTTTCCGCCTGTTCGGCGAGAATCGTTTTCACCTGCCGCACTTGCTCGCTATTTCTCACCATGGGCAGGAGGACGCGGATGTTGGGGCTCTCGTTGTAGGCCCGTAGAATGGCGTGCAGCTGGCTGGTGAGCCCGCGCTTTTCCGACAGGGCCCAGTCGACTCCGCGCCGACCGTTGGCCAGGAATTTTTTATCCAGAAACTCCGGGTGTTTGTCGGCGCTGAAATCAAAGGTGCGGATAATCATCGGGTGCGGGGCGACCTGTTTGGCGGCGTCGACGTATACCTGATGCTGTTTGGCCAGCCCCGGCGTTTTGGTGTTCCCCAGAAAAACGATCTCGGTGCGAAACAGCCCCGTTCCCTCCAAGTTGTGCTGTTTGACCAACGGAACATCTTCCAAGCAATTAATGTTGGCCGTCAACGTGACGGGCGTTCCCCCTTTCAGCTGGCATGCTTGACTCTCTTTCAGCGTCAGGTAGCGCATCGAGTCGCGGTAGATTTTTTCCGTTCTCCTGAACTCGTGTTGTTGCCAGTCGGACGGGTTGATGGTGACGTTTCCCTTAGAGCCGTTGATGAGGAGCAATTCTCCGTCCCGCGTCAAGCTGGTCAGTTCCGGTATGCCGACCACGCAGGGAATGCCCATCGCCCGGGCGAGAATGGCGGTATGGGAGGTGCTGCCGCCGTGTTCCGTGACAATGCCCGCGATATTTTTTCGGTCCATGTTCACGGATTCGGATGGCAACAATTCTTTGGCCACGATCACGGTCTGTTCCGCGAGGGTGCCGAGAGGGTGGTCGGGCATGTCGTAACGCAGGTTGCGCAACAGCTTGGTTCCGACATCCTCGAAATCCATGATCCGTTCGCGCATATATCCATTCTTCAACGAAGACAATTGCTTGATGTAACCGAGAATCTCGAGTTTCACGGCCTGTTCGCAGTTGATCAGGTTTTTCGAGACGCGGCCAAGGAGCTTCGCGTGAAATTCCTCGTCGTTGATAAACAGCAGGTGCGCGTCGAAAATCGCGGCCTCCTGCTCCCCGATCTCTTTGGCGATGCGTTCGCGCAAGGTTCGTACCTCATCCGCCGTGCGTTGCAACGCGAAATTCATGCGGCTGATTTCATCCGCGACCGCGGTCTTTTCGATGGGGTATTCGGGCGCGTGATGCAGGGACGGGGGTTGATATACCAAGGCGAAGCCTCGCGCGTATCCAGATGATATGGAGATGCCTTGCAACGCCTTCACGTTTCCTCCCAACGAAGGTTGTTGTTACTCGCCTTTCGGAGATGGCGCAACAAGAAAAAGAACGAAAGCAAGCTTTTTTTTTGGCAAGTACCATGAAGGATTGATTTTCTCTTTAAGGGGAGTGTTCTGGTGCTGTTTCGGTGGGTGGAGGGAGGGGCGGCGTGACGGCTTGAGTCACACCTTTTTCTAGAGTTTTAGGGGCTGGAAATAGAAATGTGAAAAAAGTATCCACATTCCTATTTACAAACCGCACGCGAATGGTACTGTATGTCTCGTTGTTTGGGAAACGACGAACTAATCACAGGAGAAAAAAATGGAAGATGTATTCGATTTCGAAGTAGTTAAAGTGGGTCGGGAAGTGCCGGAATTCAAAATGGCGGCGTTCCAGAATGATGAAATTAAAGATATCAGTCTTTCGGACTTTAAAGGCAAATGGGTGGTGCTGATGTTCTACCCGGCCGACTTCACGTTTGTCTGCCCAACCGAGCTCGAAGACATGGCCGCGCTCTATCCCAAGTTTCAGGAAGCCGGCGCCGAGGTGATCTCCGTCAGCACCGATACCGCGTTCGTTCACAAAGCGTGGCACGACTCTTCCGACGCGATCGGCAAGGTGAATTATCTGATGGGCGCGGATCCGACAGGCGACGTCTGCCAGCTGTTTGATGTTTACATCGACGACGAAGGTCTGGCCCTGCGCGGCACCTTCATCATCGACCCCAACGGCGTTCTGAAGACCGCTGAAATTCATGATCTTGG
The DNA here is from genome assembly GCA_029287275.1 of Pontiella desulfatans. Classification (GTDB taxonomy): domain Bacteria; phylum Verrucomicrobiota; class Kiritimatiellia; order Kiritimatiellales; family Pontiellaceae; genus Pontiella; species Pontiella desulfatans_A. The sequence goes on along the minus strand of JARFRL010000340.1, from coordinate 1,927 downwards.
CATTGGCCGTAGCGCCGCGGAAACCCTCCGCAAGCTCGGTGCCGCTCAATTCGTACACGAAAACGGTGATCAAGTTTGCCCCGCGAACTGGACACCGGGCGCCGATACCCTCAAGCCGGGTCTCGACCTCGTAGGAAAAATCTAACTTCCCCTGGTTAGTTAACACCCCACCCCAGGCCCCTCTCGCTCCCCCGCGAGAGGGGCCTTTTTTTGTTTTCCATCGGTCGGGAAGCCTCTACGCTTCGCGACTATGAAAATCCACCCCCAGATCTCGTTGTCGGCGATCGCTTTGTTGTTCGCGCTGGTTCTCATGTCGGGTTGCGTCGGCCATCCGGAAAAACCAGGTCTGGCCTATTCCGCCGAAACCCGCGCCGAACACGCGCGACTGCTGGTCGATGAAACCTGGGTCGACACGAACGGAACGCGGTTCGTGAAGCAGGAGATATTCGACGCGGTTTATCAGATGATCGACGCGGCGGAGGAATTCGTTCTGCTGGATCTGTTTCTCATGAACGATTTCGGCTACGAACCCGGCCCTTGCGCGCGTCCGTTGACCCGGGAGCTGACGGACAAGCTCGTCGCGAAACGCGCCGCGAATCCGGAGGTGGAAATCATCTTCATCACCGATCCCGTCAACACGATGTATGGATCGCTGGAGTCGCCCCGGTTCACCGCGATGACCAACGCGGGGATTCAAGTCGTGTATACCGATCTCGATAAATTGCGCGACAGCAACCCGCTCTATTCCAAGCCTTGGAGGCTTTTGGTGAAACCGTGGGGCGTTGGACCGGGCCAAACGTTGAAAAATCCGATGGGCGAGGGGCGCGTTTCGACGCGCAGCATGCTCAAGCTGATGAACTTCAAGGCTAACCATCGCAAGGTGGTCGTGACCGACCAGTCCATTTTGCTGACCAGCGCGAACCCGCACAGCGCCAGCAGCGCCCACTGGAACGTCGCCTTGCGCGTCGATGGCGCGGGGCAGGCGCTCGCGTGCGAGATGGAGTCCGCGATCCTCGCGTTTTCCGGCGCGGAGACGTTTGAACCCCTTCTCGCCGCGAACGCTCCCGCGGCGGCGGGCCATCGCGTCGAGCTGTTGACGGAGGTCAGGATCAAGGAGAAGGTGTTGTCGCTGCTCGAAGAGGCCGCGCCGGGTGCCCGAGTGGATCTCTGCGTGTTCTACATGTCCGAAAAGAAAGTCATCAAGGCGTTCGCGGCCGCCAAAGAGCGCGGCGTCGACGTGCGCGTCATACTGGACCCGAGCAAGGATTCGTTCGGTCGAACCAAGAACGGGGTGCCGAACCGGCAAACCGGCGCGAAGCTGGTGAAAGCGGGCGTTCCCTTGCGCTGGGCCCACACGCATGGCGAGCAATGCCACGTGAAAATGCTCTACGTCGAAAATCCCGACGGAACCGCGACGCTGCTGCTCGGCTCGTGCAACTACACGCGCCGCAACATGAACAATTTCAATTGCGAGGCCAATATCGCCCTCACCGCGCCAACGAACGAACCGAGCATGATCCGCGCCCGCGACACGTTCGATCGATGGTGGAACAACGAAGAAGAACGAATTTTCACCGCGGACTACGCGACCTTCGAGGACCATTCCATCTGGCGGAAATTCTCGGCCTGGTGGGGCGAAACCACCGGCCTATCCATTTACTGACGCGTGAGGCGTGACGATTAAGTCTTGAGCCGTGACGATTGAGGCGTGATTTTTCTTGCGGGAACCGGCTCGGTCGAAAATCCTCACGGCTCACGGCTCAAGGCTCACGGCTCACGCCTAACGGATCACGGCTCACGGCTCACGGCTCACGGCTCACTGCTCAAGGCTCACGGCTCACGGCTCACGCAACAAGACAAAAGCATCTCTCGAGAATTCTAACTACACTGAGCACTCGCCAAAAGAGTCAATGAGAAAGACGCACTG
>JARFRL010000316.1 GCA_029287275.1 Pontiella desulfatans | reverse complement strand
CGATAGGCGGCGCGGCCAATCATATGCGCCGCGATGGGCGCCGTGAGCAGGAAGAACATGATCACCAGAATCCCGCGCGACGTGACGGTGACCTCGGCGAAATAGATCATCATCGCGATGGAGATCGAGGCGACGCCGACGGTGCCGGTTTTGGTCGCCGCGTGCATGCGGGTGAAGAGGTCCGGCAGACGAATCACGCCCACCGCGGCGGCCAACGAGAGCAAGCCGCCGATCAACAGAAAAACGGAAACGAGGATTTCGCGAATCATGAGGGGCCTCCGCGGCGGATGTACAGGGCCAACGCCACCGTGCCCACGAACGAGAGCAGCGCGATGCTGATCGCGGCCGGAATGTAGTAGTACGAGTTGGACTCGACGCAGTGCGTCAGAATCAGCGCGACCACGATCGTCGCGGCCATGTCGAGCGCGACCACGCGGTCCGGCAGCGTCGGGCCGATGACGACGCGCACGAACGCCGCGCCAAAGGCGACGGTGAGCATCAGCATCACGATGGGACAGATGAACTCAACCATTAGAAACCTCACTGGGAGATTTAAAACACGAAGGCGCGAAGGACACAAAGGTCTCGGAACGGGAACCTGAATACTGGAGCCCTTGCTTCGTGTTCTTTGTGTCTTCGTGTTTAACGCTCATCGTAAAAGTTCCAACAGACGGCGTTCGAGGCCATCCTTGATTTCCTCGCGCAGATCATCGGGATTCAACACGTACATCGCGTGAATGTAGAGCGTTTTCCGGTCCTCCGAAACATCCAGGCTCAGCGTGCCGGGCGTCAGCGAGATGATGTTCGCGAGCAGCGTGATTTCCAGATCGGTCTCGGCGTCGAGCGGAACGCCGATCACGCCCGGCCGCATGCGCGGCAGCGGTTTGACGACGTCGGTCGCGACCCGCCACGACGACACGATGAGCTCCTTGGTGAAAAACAACGCGAAGCGGATCAGCTGCGTCGACTTCCGGAAATAGGAGTTCTTTTTCTCCTCCTCGTCGGAGTGCAGCAGCGTCAGCGAGACGTAACCCAGCAGGAAGCCCAACCCCAGATTCCCCACGGTCAACTTTCCCGTCAGCAACGCCCACAAGAGGGCGATCAACACGTTGGTCACGAACAGCTGCATTAATCAGCCCCTCCTAAAACGGCGCCGATGTAGATTTCCGGATCCATGAGCTGCCCCGCCGCGGCGTCGGCGTAGTCGAAAACGGGCCCCGCGCAAACGCCGAGCGCGATGGTGATGACGGTGAACGCGATCATGGGCGACAGGAACGCGAGCCATTTCGCGCGCGGCATCGGATCGAGGTCCGGCAACGGTTCGGGCGCGGGCTTCCAAAACGCGTAGGCCCAGATCTTGGTCATGGAATAGAGCGTCAGCAGGCTCACGCCCAGCGCGGTCGCGACGATCGCCCACGACTCCATCCGCAGGCCCGCGATGATCAGCGTCAGCTTCGCGAAGAACCCGGAGAGCGGCGGCACGCCCGCGAGCGACATGGCGGAAATGATGAACAGGATCGAGAGGCCCGGCTTCTCTTTGTACAGGCCGCCGAGCGCGCGCAGCTCGTAGGTGCCTTTGATCCGTTTGATCGCGCCCGCGACGAGGAAGAGGTTGGTTTTCACGATGATGACGTGAATCAGGTAGACGATCGTGCCGGTCAGCGCGAGCTGCGTGAAGAGCCCGAGGCCCATCACGATGTAGCCGATCTGGCTGACGATGTGCACCGCGAGGATCTTGCGTATTTCATACTGCGCCGCGGCCGCCAGCACGCCGGAAACCATCGTGAGCCCCGCGCCCCAGAGAATCAGCGCGTGCAGGAATTCGGGATCGGTGCTGAAGACCAAGGTGAAAACGCGGATGAGCGAGTAGACGCCGACTTTCGTCAGCAGCCCGGAGAAGAGCGCGGTGACCGCGGCCGGCGGCGTGGGATACGAAGCCGGCAACCAGAAGTAGAGCGGGAACATGCCGCACTTGATGCCGAAGGCCATCATGAACATCACCGCGACCATGGTGACGAGCCCGCCGCGTTCGCCCTGCTGAACGACGTGCGCGAGCTCGGCCATGTTGAGCGTTCCGGCCATGCCGTACAGAACGCCGATGCCCGCGAGGACCAGCGCGGAGGAGAGCAGGTTGAGCGCGACGTATTTGATCGAGCCCTCGAGCTGCGGCTTCTCGCCGCCGAGCGCGAGCAGAATGAACGACGCGATCAGCAGCACCTCGAACCAGACGTAGAGGTTGAACAGATCGCCCGTCACGAACGCGCCGTTGACGCCCATCAGCAAGATCAGCATGAGCGGATAAAAACCAAACCGCGTCCGCGGCGCGTCGAGATCGAACAGCGTGTAGACCGAAACGCCCACCGCGAGCAGGCCGACGAGCAGGAGCATGACGCTCGAAAGCATGTCGATCGCGAGCGTGATGCCCAGCGGCGCCCGCCACCCGCCGACGTGCATGACCGCGATGGTTCCGTCCTTCGTTTGGGCCATGATGACGAGCGAGACCAGCAGAATGAGGAACGACGTCGCCAACGCGATCGCCTTCTGGGCCGCGATGTTTTTGCGGAGCAGCATGCAGAGCACGGCGCCGGCGAGCGGAACGACGATGGGCAGCGCGGGAAGGAGCGTCATGTGTCGGTCTCCTTCATTTCATCCACGTCGTCGGTGCCGACGGTTTGGTAGGTCCGCAGGAACAGCACGAGCGCGAAGGCGGTGACCGCGAAGCTGATGACGATCGCGGTGAGAATCAGCGCTTGCGGCAGCGGGTCGGCCGGCGTCACGGCGAATTTCGTCGCGCCCTCGGCGAGGATCGGCGCGACGTCGCCGCGCAATCCGCCCGCGGTGAAGATGAGCAGGTTCGCGCCGTGGCTCAGCAGGCCGAGGCCGATGATCAGCTGGATCAGGTTGCGGCGCATCATCAGATACAGGCCGCCGCCGTAGAGCGCTCCAATCACGATGGCGAGGACGACTTCCATCTATTCCTCCCCCAACGAAAACACGAACGTCAGCAAGACGCCGAACACGACGAAGTAGACGCCGATGTCGAAAATCAGCGGCGTTCCAATATCGAGCGTCGCGCCGGACGGCAACGGCAGCGCCCACCAGGTTCCGGTGAGGAACGCGTGGCGGGAGAACAGCGGCGGAAGGCCGCTCAGCAGCGCGACGGCCAGGCCGGCCGCGGTGACGTCGCGCGGATCCATCCGCAAAATATGGCGGGCCTCCGCGACGGAGAACGCGAGCGCGTAGAGCGAGAACGCCGAGCCCGCGAACAACCCGCCCACGAACCCGCCGCCCGGATAATGGTGGCCGCGGAGCAGCACGTAGGCCGAGAAGACCAGCATCGGCGGGAACATGTAGCGCGTCGCGGTGCGGAAGATGATGGAGGTCATTTCTCGGCCTCCTCTTTTTTCGGCCGCAGCTTCAACAACGCGTAGGCGCCGAGGGCCGCGATGGCGAGCACCGTGATCTCGCCCAGCGTGTCGAGCGCGCGGAAGTCGACGAGGATGACGTTCACGACGTTGCGGCCGTGCGCCTCTTTGTAGCTATGTTCCAAATAGTAGTCCGAAACCGGCGTCGGCGTCTGGACGTCGAGCGCGGCCAGCACCAACAGCGTGACCGCGACGCCCACCGCGGCCGCGATGACGGCGTCGATCGTTCGCGTTCGCTTGGAGGAGCCGTGGCGAAACACGGGCAGATGGTGGAACGCGAGCGCGAGCAGGATAACCGTCAGCGTTTCGATCACCAACTGCGTCATGGCGAGGTCGGGCGCGCCGAAGAAGGTGAAGAGCAGCGCCATGCAGAAACCGACCACGCCCAGCGAGAGGATCGAGCGCAGGCGCGACTTGGAGCGCACCGTCGCGAAGGTCGCGAAGATCATCAGTCCACCGAAGATCGCGACCCGCGGGGAAATCGGCGAAAGATTCTCCCAGCCTTGGTATCCGCCGGCGCGCCAGAAGGCCGCGCCGATCAGCGCGACGGCGGAGACGACCGTGACGCGGATGTAGTCGCGCAGGATGCCGGTCTGCAGTTTTTTCGTGTGCCACGCCGCGAAGCGCAGCGTCGCGTCGAGTTTGAATTGGTAGATCGCGTCCGGCCCGAATTTGGCGAGCGGCTTGAGCGCGGCGGCGGTTTTGACGAAGAACGGACGAAGGAGATAGCAGCCGATGCCGAGCGCGAGCGTGACGAGGCTGACGACGAGGTATTTATTGAATCCGGCCCACAGATGCAGATGAACCTCGAGATCCTTGGCGTACACCGCGCTGGCGGCGGGTTGGACGAAGTGGTGGCCGATGGGTCCGCACGCGAACGCGAGCGCGAGGCATCCGAGCCCGAGGACGATCGGACCGATTCGCATGGAGAGCGGAACTTCGTGGGCGTGTAGGCCCTCCGGTTTTTTTCCGATGAAGGGTTTCAGGCCGGTGGAGAAACCAACGAGCACGTAGGCCGCGCCACCGATGACCGTCGCGACCACCAAGTACGGGAAGTCCCACACCGCGTGAATCCAGGTTTCTTTCGCGACGAAGCCGAAGAACGGTGGGAAGCCGCCCATGGAGAGGCCGGCCAAAACCGCGCAGGCGAAGGAGATCGGCATGGCCTTGCGCAGCCCGCCGAGTTGGTCGACCGAGGTTTCGCCGCCGGTTTCGTGGGTGACGCCGCCCGCGACCATGAAGAGCGTGGCTTTATAGAAGGCGTGCGCGAGGATGAACACGCTCAGCGCCTGGATGGTGTATTTGGTGCCGACGCCCAGCAGCATGACCATCGCGCCGAGCGCGGAGACGGTGGTGTAGGCGAGCAGCCGTTTCAGCACGTGCTGCCCCAGCGCCATGATCGCGCCGAGCAGGAAGGTCACCGTTCCAATGGTGGTGAGAATCAGCGTCCATTCCTCGGTGTGGCCGAGGGCGGGATGCAGGCGGGCGAGCAGGTAGACGCCGGCCTTGACCATCGTGGAGGAGTGCAGGTACGCGCTCGCGGGCGTCGGCGCCTGCATCGCGTTGGGCAGCCAGAAGTGGAACGGGAACTGGGCCGACTTGGTGAACGCGCCGATACAGACGAGAATCAGGATCGCGAGATAATGCTTATGCTGGGTGATCTCGTGGCCGCGGGTGATGATCTCGGACAGCCGCCACGTTCCCGCGGCGTCGGCCAGTAGAATCATGCCGCCGAGCAGGAACAGACCGCCGAGCACGGTGACGAGCATCGCCTGCAACGCCGCGTTCCGCGCGGCGGGGTTTTCGTGGTTGAAGCCGATGAGCAGATAGGAGGTGAAGCTCGTCAGCTCCCAGAAAATGAACACGAGCAAGAGATGATCCGCCAATACGACGCCGAGCATCGAGGCCATGAACGCGATGATGAACATCAGAAAGCGGCCCTGCCGCGGGTCGCCTTTGAAGTAGCCCTGGGTGTAGAGCAGGATTAGAATTCCAATGCCGCTGATGAGCGCCGCGAACAACAAAGAGAGCCCGTCTAGATGAAACGCGACCTCCAGCCCCAATTTTCTCACCCAAGGAAAACTTTGGGTGATCGAGTGGCCGTGGCCCACTTCCGGAAGCTTGGTGAGCAGCCATACGAACATCGCCAGCGGCGCGGCGAGCAGTTTCGCCCCCGTGTATTTGGGGCAAAGGCGGTGAACCAGCGGAGCCAAAACCGCGGCGATGAAACAGATGGAAAGGAGGATCGGCATGACTACAAGGAAACACCCCGCTCCGGAGACGCGGAGACGCATCCTATTGAGCGAAAGGGCCTAACGACATTCAACCGATCGCTCGATCCCCGTGAAACTTTGCTGATTCTCTGCATCATCGTTCAATCAAGCCGGTTTTTTGGGCCGCGCATCGCCGCCCGTCCGCGAAATAGAATCAGATTCATTCGCGGCGGGCAAGTGGTAAGGTGACCAAAGCGCACACCATATGATCGTCTTTATTCTTTTGGATTGTCGGAAAATTTAAACACGCGATTCACCCCCGTTAATATTGGTTTTCATGCATTTTCCGGTTGCCAAGGTTTTGGGAATAGCCTAGAAACTTTCCATCGCTGAGCCGATACGGAGTTGGCCAGTAGTTGTTGGAATTAACCAGGAAAGTACGAGGAGATCATATTATGGGAAAACCTATGACCAAATCACAGATCATCGCGGCGGTAGCCGAAAAAGCAGACATTTCTAAAGTTCAGGCGAAAGACGCCCTCGAAGGCCTCGCCGAACTGGCGTATGAAGGCGCCGCGGACGGATTCACGATTCCTGGCATCGGCAAACTGGTTAAAGTCGACCGCGCGGCGCGCAGTGGACGCAACCCGGCCACCGGCGAAACCATTCAGATTCCGGCTAAAACCGTTCTGAAGTTCCGCATCGCGAAGGCCGCCAAAGACGCGGTACTGTAATTGTAGTTCTGATTCAGAGCATACCGTCCCGCGTCGCGGGACGGTTCTTTTTTACCCATGAAAACCACTAAAACCATCATCACGTTACTCGCCGCCGCGGCCATCGCCGGTCTGACCGGATGCGCGACGCCCGAAGACGAATATCAAGACGACGCGGAATACTCCAGCATGCCGTGGAACACGCCCCAGCAGTGGGAAGGTTCGCGCTCGGTGCCCGGCCTCGGAGGAGGCGGTGGCGGCGGACAAGGCTA
>JARFRL010000256.1 GCA_029287275.1 Pontiella desulfatans | reverse complement strand
GAAAATCGGGGGTGTTTTCCGGAACAGGACCTTAATCGTGCTTTTTCCATCGGTTCGCGTTGCAATCCCGAGCAATGGTGATAACGTATTGCGTGATTATGAAAGAGCTTATCACCGCCATTATCGCAGGATCCGCGTTGGGCTGGATCGCCATTCCGCACTGCTACGCCATGTGCGGACCGTTGCACGTCTCCGTCTGCGCGTTGCACCGCGAGAAGAGTTTGAAGGCGCTTTCGCTGTTCAATCTCGGTCGGATCATCGGCTACACGTCGGCGGGTTTTCTGTTCGGCGCGTTCGGCGAGTTCATCAACATCGGCCCCGCGCACTATTGCTGCCAGCTAGGCGAGCATCCGTTGCGCGGCGCGTTGTTGTCGTTGCTTTTTCCCGGCGTGATGATGTTTTTCATCGCGTTGTACGCCTTCCGCCGCAAAGGGCTGAAGGCTCCGAAAACCAGTTGGTTGTCGCGCTTTTTCAGCGGAGGTCTAGGCAAGCTGACCGCCGGCGGCGTCTGCACCACGTTGATTCCCTGCGGCATGATCTACGCCGCGTTCGCGATGGCCGTTGGAACCGGTAGCTGGTGGAAGGGCGGGGGCTTCATGTTCGCGTTCGTGGTCACCCAGACCTTCTTCATGCAGCTCGGCATCTCGCTCGGCAGACTGGTCGACAAAAAATGGGGCGCCCGCTTCGAGAAGGCGTTCCCCTGGATCTGTTTATTAATCGGGGTGGTTTATGTCGTGATGTTCGTCGCGAAGCTGATGTCGGCTTCCGCCGCGTAGATCGATTGAAAAGTTTAAGGATTCAATGGTTTAAGGGCTGAAAAGGAATTCGGGACGCGCTTTGGCACCCTTCAACTTTTCCTCCAGTAGTTATGGCCGATCACTGCATAGTTTGTAATCGAACCGTCCCGGGAGGCGATGGAGACTTCTGCTGTCCGGGTTGCGCGGCGGTGCACACGATCATCGGCAAGATGGGGCTCGAGGGCTCCGAACGCGACGAGCGGATCGCCCAATTGCTCGAAGGCGTTTTTCCCGGCGGCGAGGAGATCGACGCGGCGGAAAACGAGATCGAGAACGGTCAGGAGTTGTGCTTTCTCGTCGGCGGCATGGTTTGCCCCGCGTGCTCGTGGCTGGTGCACAACAGCCTCGGGAAGATGCCGGGCGTTGGCGGCGTCAACCTCAACTTCATCGCGGAGACCTGCGAGCTGACCTACGACCCGATGAAGATCGGCAAGGACGAGATCTTTTCCAACATCGAAAAGCTGGGCTATCGGCACTACGAAGGCGAGGACGCGCCGCGCGGCGGATTCGACTATTTCCGGTTCGGCGCGGGCTGGTTCTTCGCGCTCAACAACATGATGCTCTCGTTCGTGGTCTACTCGGCCGAAAGCTGGGACGTTCCGTTCGCGATGCGCCTCGTGTGCTCGATCCTGCTCGCGGTGTTCGGCACGCTGGTTCCGTTCCACGCCGCGCGAACCACGATGATTCAAGGCTTCCGGCAGATCGTCACGCGCCAGTTCCGCATGGAAAGCCTGGTGGCGCTTTCCACCTCCGCGGCGTGGGTTTATTCCATGTATTCGTTGGCCATCGGCGATTTCGCGCGGCTCTATTTCGACGTGGTGGCGCTGCTGCTGATGCTCATCGAAACGGGCAACCTGATCTCCGGCTCGTTCTACAAAAAGTTGAGCCGCCGCGTCAGCTCGCTCTCCTGGCAATTGCCGAAAAAGGCGCGCGTCGGCGCGGACGACTACGCCGCGGTCGACGAGCTCGAGCCCGGCCGCGCGTTTCTCGTTCAGCGCGGCGAGTTCGTTCCGACGGATGGGATTCTAATGAGTTCAGCGGAGTTCGACTTCAGCCTGATCACCGGCGAATCCCACGGCGTGGAGCTCGGCCGCGGCCATTACGTCGGCGCCGGCGCGAAGCTGCTTTCGGAGACCGCGCGGCTGTGCGTTCCCGCCGGCGGGCGAAGCAACCTGATTCAGAAGATCGTCGACAGCACCATCGAGGCCTTCAACACGCGCAAGGAACAACTCTCGTTCGGCGACCGCATCAGCCAAACCTTCGTGCCGATCGTCGTGGTCGTCGCGCTGGTCGTGTTGCTCGGCAACCTGGTTTGGGGCGACCGTCCCGACGCGATCATCCGCATGCTCAGCGTGCTGATCGTCGCGTGCCCGTGCGCGTTCGGCATCGCGGAGCCGCTGGTGCTCACCGCCGCGATCGAGAAGGTGAGGGGACTCGGCATACAGATTTTCAACGGCGCCGTGCTGGCGCAGAAACCCGCGGTCGTGGTGTTCGATAAAACCGGCACGCTGACGCGCGGCGCGCCGGAGGTTCATAAGATCGTCTGGATCGGGGAGCGCAACGAGGCGGCGCTGGACCTTCTCGCCTCGTTGGAAAACGGCATCGAGCATCCGATCGCCCGCGCGCTCGCGGCGATCGGGACGCCGCGTCCGGTGGACGAGCGAACCATCGCGCGCACCGTGGTTTCGGCCAAGGTGGACGGCAAGCACTGGCTCGCGGGCAGCGCCGACCTGTTCCCGAACATCGGCGTTCCGCCGGACCTGCGCGATTGCACCATCGTCATGTTCGGCGACGCGGAGCGTTGCCACTGCGTCGTGGGCCTGAAGGACGCCATCCGCGATGAATCGAAACAACTCGTCGCCGACCTTAAAGCGAGCGGCGTGGAGTCCCATATTTTTTCCGGCGATCGGAATCCGGTCGTCGTACAGGTCGCGGCGGAGCTCGGCATCCAGGAGTTCCACGGCGAAATGGGCAGTGGCGACAAACAACGCGCCATCGCGGCGCTGCAACAGCGCGGCAAGGCCGTGATGATGGTTGGCGACGGCATCAACGACGCGCAAGCCTTGGCCGCCGCCGACTTCGGGCTCGCGGTCTTCTCCGGTCAGATTCCCGCGAAGATGAGCGCCGACGGCGTGTTCATGGTGCCGGAGATCGGGAAGCTGCGTGATCTGCCCTTCATGCAGCGTAAGGCGCGGCATAAGATTCGGCTGAATTATGGCTGGGCGTTTCTTTACAACATCATCGGGATGTTCCTCGCGGGCGTGGGCTGGCTTTCGCCGAAATACTGCGCGGTCGGCATGGTCTTCTCCAACCTGGTCGTGATTTGGAACTCCGTTCAAGGCATGGGCCTGCCAAACGCCAAAGACCGGAAATGAAAAAAGGCGGACCCTTTGATCCGCCTCGCTGAAGCCTGCCCGCGGCGTTAGTCGTCTTCGGGCTCCGGAAGCCCGGCGACGTCCCAGCTTTCCCATTTGTCGACGAGTGACGAGGGGGAGCTTATATCGCGCCAGATCATCTCGCCGTTGGTGTCCTTGACGCCCACGCGGAACCAGACGCCGGTCACGCGGCCTTTGCGGCGGCGACCGTGGTCGTCCCACTCGCCAAACCCTTCCATCTCTTCCTCGCCGCCTTCCTCCTCGCCCTCCTCGTCGCCCTCCTCGTCCGTGGTGGAGGATACGAGCGAGCTGCGCTGGACTTGGTGGTCGACGATGACGGCGCTTTCGGAATAGAGCAGCACCTCCTCGCGCGGAATGATGATTGGAATGGTTTCGGTGAGGGCGCGGACCTTGTTGGTCAGCACGGTGTCGTAATATTCGCTTTCCGCGCTAACGAATAAGCTGTCGGGCAAGATGTATTGTTCCTGCTCGAAGAAAATCTTGCTTTCCACGACGAGGTTCTCGAGCGGGAAAAAGTTCTGGTTGCGCAGTTTGATCTCGAAGCCTTCGGCCTCGAGATAGACCGCGTTGTACTCCTCGTAATCCTCCACCATGATGATGTTGTGGTTCGGCGTCCTCTTTCCGGGGATCTGGATCGCGTCCATGAAGTACGGCGTCACGTTCTGCTCATGCTTCATGCGCGCCCAGGAGCTTTTCGCGACCTCCAGCTTGAAGCGCATGGTGGACTTGAATCCTTCCACCTGATTCCAGTGCAGAATGAACTTCTGGTCCTCCGGGCTGAAGGTCTCGAGCGGGATTTTTCCGTTCGTTTCGAGGGTGACTTCCCGCTCCTCGAAATCGTATTTCACGATCCGATCCGTCAGCGTTTTGCCTTCGGCGTTCGAGAAGTCGCGCGGCTCCATTCGCGCGGCGGCGCAGGAGACGAGCAGGACGGCGGTCGCGCAGGCGTTGAGGAGATGTTTCATTAGAGTTCCTCCTCGGCGTCGGCTTGAATGGCGTCCAACACGTCGTCGATGGTTTGATCAAGCAGGTTGTTGATGCTCGGCATGCCCTTGAGATAGCGGAAGCGCCCGTCCACCATCTTCGTCAGGTTCTGGAACTTCACGTCGGAGGTCATCATCGCGGCTTGCACCGCGGAATCGCTCGCGCCGCCCTGTCCCTGCAGCATGACGAAGTTGATCTGCGGGAACCCGCGCTGGCGGTAGTTGTCCATGACGATCACGAAGAACGATTGCAACACCTCGTCGAGCGTGTAGCGGGTTTCGGAGGGCGTCATGCCCACGGCGGTCTGGTCCTCCGCCATGGGTGGAATGGGGAGCTCGACCTGGTTGTTGATCAGGATCTCGTCCCAGTCGCGGACGACTTTGGGTTGCATCTCGGCCTCGAGCCGCGCCTGATTCTCGAGTTCCAGCATCTTGAAGGCGATGACGCGGGTTTCATCGTATTCGGCGAGATACGCCTCCCAGCTTTCTTTGAACTCCTCGTCCGCCAGGAAGTAGTCGAGCCGTTTTTTCTGATACTCTTTGAACAGGTCCGTTTTGAGGTAGTAGGAGACGCCGTATTCCGCGGAGGTCACGGTGCCCCAGTCGGAGCTCAGCACGAAGATGATCTCGGGCTTCATTTCGACCGCGGCTTGGAAGCCTTTGAGCCATCCGGTGATGTCGTTGTTGGCCATCGGGATGTCGTAGGCCTTTTGGGGCGTGTAGTTCGCCGCGGCCTCCGGGAGTCCGACGAGCGAGAGGTTGGTGTTCACCCCGGCCACCCACTCGACCACGTTCGTTTTCGTCACCGGCGTGGCGGGCGTCAGGTTGGGGCTGAACAGCGCGACGTCATCCTCGTCGAACAGCACCACGTTGAAGAGCGTCGCGGAGCGCATGTTGCCAATCACCTCGCGCAGGTCCTCATGCACCATGGCGTAGGATTCCAACCCGCCGCGCTCGTCGTAAAGCATGCCTTTGGAGGTGTCGACCACGATCACGACCTTTTCGGCCTTGCCGCGCGTGCCGAAAAAGTCGACGGAGGAGACGCCGAAATTAACGTCGCGGTATTTGGAGTTGAATTCCATCGTGCGGTCCATTTGCACGAAATTGGTGTAGCCGCCCTTGAAGGTGGGCATGGGGGCCATTTTCACGTATTCGCCCTGCTCGGGGATGTTGACCATCTGCGGCGAGTTGGCGGTGATGCGCGAGGTGGTCCGCGCCTTCGGTTTGCTCATCTGCTCGATGAAAGGTTGCGTCTTGACGGGCATCTCGAGTTTGCGGCGCTCGAGCTTGGGCTTTTGCTCCTCGACCTGAAACCCCGCGCCCTTCTTCTTGTAGTATTTAAGGGCGGCCACGCCGCCGATCGTGAAGATGAGAACCACGTGCAACGCGATGCTGATCACCGCGGCGCTGGAGCTGACGATGCGTTTTTTCTTCTTTTGGACTTCCATATTCCCTCGTTCGTGAACACCCGATTCCAAGCCAACCGGACGAGAATAGTCGATTCACGATCCGAAAGTCAAAAGAATCGCCTCGCGGACTCGCGCGCGCCCTCCGCGGCCGATGGGGTCTCGATTCTCGAGCATGCCCGCGCTTTTCAAACTCCGCCAAATCCGCTCTACTTCCTCCACATGAAACTGGTGAAGCTAAACGAGTTGCCGGACCTTGGGGTGTCGCACAATCCGCGGATCCGCAAGCGGGTGATGATTGGAAGCGGCGAAATTCCGGGCGTCGCGAACTACGCCCGCGCCGTTTTCCCGCCCGGTGAAAAAGCGGGGAACCATCTCCACAACGACATGACCGAGGTTTTTACCTGCGAGTCCGGCCGCGGCGAGATTCGCGTCGACGACGTCGGCTACGTCTTCGCGCCCGGCGTCACGGTCGTGGTCGAGGCCGGCGAGGTCCACGAAATCATCAATACCGGCGCCGCCGATCTGGTCGTCAGCTATTTCGGCGTGGTGGAATGAGCCGGGCGTTCGCGGCCGGCTGTTTCTTCGCGTTGCTCGGGTGCGGCCGACCGGAACTCCCGCCCGAGAACCCGAACCTCGTCACTTGGCGCTCGCTCCTCGAGGCCGCGGCGAACATGGAGGCTGTTCCCTTCGGGGCGGCGCGGTTGTTTTCCAGCGCGTCCGGTCCGGTGTCGCTGACGGGGTTCGCGTCCGAAACCTACGGCGATTTGGATCATGGAAATTTCTTGGCGGTCCGCGCCGTCGATAATGGCGTGGAAGCGACGCTCGCGGAGGTGAGCGGAACCGGGGCGATCACGTGGATATGGTCGGCCAATCCCGCGGGAACACTGGTGTTGGAGGTCGACGGCGTGGAGACCGAGATCTCCTTCGCGGCCTTTCTGAAAGGCGGGTGGCTCTCGCCGCGCGCGCCATTCGCCGCGAAAACAGCGGAGGGGTTCAACCTTCATTTTCCGATTCTTCATCAGCGCCATTGCAAGGTGTCCGTCCGCGCGAAAACCCGCGCCGAGCTCGGACGCCTTTTCTACCAGATCGCGTGGAACGCGCTCGATGGCGAGGTCGAGCCGTTCGATTTCGATACGGCGAGGACGCGCGGCGCGGCGTTGAAGCGCCTTTCGAAACGATGGGCATCACCGCCCATCGACCACGCCGAACCCACGTTCGCGGGCGTGATTCCCGCGGGCGTCTCGATCGACGCGCGCGTTGTCGATGGTGAAGGCGCCTTGCGGAGTCTGAAAATCTCCGCTTCTTCGAAGAAGGAGTTGGCGGACCTGTGGATCGGGCTGTTCTGGGATGGGGCGGAGAAGCCCGCCTTGCGGGCTCCGCTTCACGCGCTCTGCGGCGTGTCCAAAGCGTTCGAGGACGTGAACTCCATTCCCGTCATGGTTGACGGCCCGACGGCGACGATTCGCTGGCCCATGCCTTTTTCAAACGGAGCGCGGGTCCGGTTGGAGAACCTTGGGGAAAGGTCGGCCACCACGACCGTCGCGTGCTTCGTTGATCGGGACGCAAGCTCCTTGGAACGATTTCATGGGCGCTTCGCCGAGCGGCGGAATATCGACGTGGGCGAAGGCGCGGTTCTTGAGTTGGCCGAAGTCGCGGGCGCGGGGCGTTTCGTGGGTTGCGCGCTTCAAGTGGATAATCGTTCCGGTGGCTGGTGGGGCGAAGGCGATCCGCTGATCTGGTTGGACGACCGCGCGCGGCCGGCTTGGCGCGGCACGGGCTCGGAGGACTATTTTGGTTTCGCTTGGTGCTCGAGGTCGACCTTCGAGCATCCGACGCGCGGGCAGCCGCGCCCGGGCGTGATGTTTCGCTATCACTTGATCGACGCGTTGCCGTTCAACGAGTGGGCGCGGTTCGAGTTCGAGGCGCGGGGCGTGGGCGAGGGGTTGATGGATTACTCCACGCTGGCGCTCTGGTATTCCGAGGCGCCGTCCAGAAACGACTGAATCGCCGCCCAATACGCGTCGCCCGCGACGTAGGCGTAGTCGTTGTGCTCGGCGCCCTCGATCCAAAGGCGGTGCTTCGGTTCGGGCGCGGCCGCGAGAATCTTCTCCGCGTGCCAGAAGGGAATCACCGAATCCTCTTTCCCGTGCAGAATGAAAACGGGGCAGCTCACGGCGCGCATCGCCTTCAGCGTGTTGAAGCGGTCCCAGGGAAGCAGCGGCCAACGCGTTTTCACGCGGAAGGCGGACGCGAAGGAGCTCTCGATGATCAACCCGCCGACCGCGCGGTTGGCCGCGAGCCACGCCGCGACGCCGCCGCCCAGCGAGCGACCGTGGGCGATGATGGTTTTCGGATCCGCGCCGCGCTCGTTCACGAGCCAGTCATACGCCGCCAGCACGTCGAGCTTCGCGTGGTTGGTGGAGGCTTTTCCCGCGCTGTTCCCGTAGCCGCGATAGTCGTACATCAGCACGGACCAGCCCAAGTCGTGGAAGTGGCTCACGAAGGGGAAGACGCGGCTTAAATCCTCCGCGTTGCCATGACTAAACAGCAAGGTGAGCTTCGCTTCGGGATGTTCGAGATAGACCGCGCTGATCTCGCCGCCATCGGCCGTTCGGATTTTGATTTCGGGCAACGGTTCGTCGAACTCCGGCTTCCGCGGTTGGAATATGATCCGGTCGGCGATCAGATAGGCGTACGCGTTCAGGAAGAGATAGATTCCTCCGACATACAGCGCGGCTTGGATGAGCGGGCTTTCAATCATCGTCCATCAGAATATATCCGCCGCGGCCGAACCGCAACGCCAAGATTCGACGCGTTGAAACGTTGCCCGCCGGCGGCGGAGCGTGTAATTTTCCGGTCTACAGCGGGGAGAATGACCATGGAAACGAGCGTTCTAAAATCCGAGCTGGCCGGCACGTGGTACACGGATGATCCCGTCCTCCTGGGTCAGGAAATCGACACCTATCTGTCCGCGGTCGATCCGGCGCCCGTGGCCGACCTGATCGCGCTGATTCTTCCGCACGCGGGCTATCGCTATTCCGGGATGGTCGCGGCGCACGGCGTCAAGTTGCTTGAAGGCCGCGCCTTCAAGCGGGTGATCGCGCTGGGGCCGAGCCACCGCGTCGCGATGCTCGACGCCGTCAGCGTTCCCGACGTCTCGCATGTGGAGACGCCGCTTGGTTTGATCCCGATCGACCGCGACGTGGTGTCCAATCTCCTGGAACAGGAGGTGTTTCAGTCCTACATGCCCGCGCACGTGAGCGAGCATAGCGTGCAGATCGAGCTTCCGTTTTTGCAACGCGCGCTGGGCGATTTCAAGCTCGTTCCCATCGTTTGCGGCGAGCTCGGCGCGGCCGCCGCGCGCGCGGTCGCCGAAGCGTTGATCGGCGAGTTGGACGACGAGACGCTCGTCGTCGTTAGTAGCGATTTCACGCACTATGGCCGCTCCTTCGATTACGTTCCGTTCACCGACGACGTTCCGCGGAACCTGGACCGTCTCGACATGGGCGCGTTCAAGTTGATCGAGCGGAAGCGGCTCGACGACTTCCTCGCGTATGTTCAGAACACCGGCGCGACGATCTGCGGCCGCGCGCCCATCGCCGTGCTGCTCGCCATGCTCGGGGACGAGGCGAACGTCAAACTGTTGAAGTACGACACCTCCGGCAACTTGACCGGCGACTGGTCGACTTGCGTCAGCTATGTTTCCGCCGCGGTTTCCGGCCACTGGAAAGCGGCCGCGCCGCGCGTCGCGGAGGACGAGCTCCCAATCCAACTCACGTCCGCCGACAAAGTGGCGCTGCTAACATTGGCTCGGCATGAAATCGCCGCGCGGCTGCGGCGTGACGAGCCCGACGCGCGCCTTGAAATCACGCCGGCCATGCGCGCCGTGATGGGCGCGTTCGTGTCGCTCCACAAACATGGCCACCTTCGCGGTTGCATCGGGGAAATCTTTCCGCGCCGCGAGTTGGTTCAGGCCGTCGCCGAGCACGCGTTGAACGCCGCCTTTCACGATTCCCGTTTTCCAAAGCTTCGCGAGGACGAGCTGGCGGAGATCGACATCGAAATCTCCGCGCTCACCGCCCCGCGGAAAGTCGGATCGGTGAATGAAATCGAAATCGGACGACACGGCGTCGTGCTTTACAAAGGAACCCGCTCCGCGGTCTTTCTGCCGCAGGTCGCGCCCGAGCAGGGGTGGGATCGCGAAACCATGCTCGCCCACCTCGCGATGAAGGCCGGACTCGGTCTTGGCGATTGGGAATCCGGCTGCGAATTCCATGTGTTCGAGGCGGTTGTGTTCGGCGAAAAAGGTTAGTCGGTCTCGGGCCGCGTCACCCATTCAACGAACTTGGCGTGGAGGCGCGGCGCGTATTCCGCTCGAAGCGGGCCTAGCGCCGCGGTGTGGCCCGCGCCTTCGATCGTCCACAGTTCCTTCGGTTCGCTGGCCGCTTCGTGGAGCCGTTCGGCGTGCTTGAACGAGGCGACGCGGTCTTCCGTTCCGTGCAGGATCAGAATTGGAATCGGCGCGATTTGGCCCACGCTTTTCTTGGGGCTGAATTTGTTTCCAATTAGCAGATAGGCGAAGGGCTTCAAAAGCCCCGCGTGTTCGGCGGCGACGCTTTTATAGGTGGAGAACGCGGATTCGCTCGCGACGCCGACGACGCCTTTGAAATCGTTGTTCCCCACGGCGGCGATGGCGTTGGCGCCACCAATGCTTTGCCCGAAAACGATGATCTTGCGTTGGTCGATGTCGGTTCGGGATTCGACGTGGTTCAGGGCCGCGACCGAATCCTCGTATACGCCCCGTCGCGAGGGCGTTCCTTCGGAGTCGCCATAGCCGCGGTAGTCGAAGACGAAGAGGTTGAATCCGTTCGCGGGAAGCCACGACACGAAGGAATAGTGCGCGCTCATGTTCTGGGCGTTGCCATGAAAGTGAACCACGGTGCCAAGCGCGTCGCCTTTGGCCGGGATGAACCAACCCGAGAGCTTCGTCCCGTCCGCGCTGTCGAACTCCACGGCCTCGAACGCGAAGCCGTCGCTGGCGGGCGTTCGGTGAAGCTTCGACGTGGGCTGATAGAACAGCGAGTCCAGCCCCGCCGCGGCGAACACCGCGATGAACGCGGCCGCGAGAACCATGAAAATTTTCTTCATAAGGCGCCTTTCGATTCAATCACGCGTGCGATTTGCATTCGTCTTTGTTAACGTACATACTCAAACCCTTAATAAACAAAGGAAAAGTATGCCTAAACGTTGGATCGCTTTGTTGCTCGCGCTGATGACGTCGAGCGTGTTCGCGCAAATGCCGCACGAGGTGCTGCTGCTGGTGAACAAACAGTCGGCCGCCTCGATGCTGACCGCGAACACCTATGTCGAGGCGCGGAAAATTCCGCGGCGGAACGTGGTGTATCTCGATGTTCCGGAGCATCTCTACTCGGGCTCGGCGACGGTCACGCCCGAGGAATTCACCTGGCTGATCTGGGAGCCCGCCAAGCTAGTCGTCAAAGAGCGCGGACTCGAGGATCAGATTTTGGCGTGGGTCTATTCCGTTGATTTCCCGATCCGCGTTGAAACCGATTCCAACGATCGCAAGCAGATGTCGGTCGCGGGCATGACGTTCATGCGGAACAAACCGCCAAGCATGAGCATGGTCGAGGAGGGTAAGTTTTTGTCCAAGCTTTTCGCGGGGCCGAACGAACGCCTTAAAGTCAATCTCAACGCGATGTCGTTGGGCATGCGTAAGCGCGGCCTTGGGCCCGAAGCCGAAGTGCCGCCCGAGACGCCTTGGCTACGCGACGGGCTCGGCGAAAAGGCGCCGCTTCCCAGCATGTCGTTGGGTTACATCGGCGAGAAGGGAAACGACATCGACACCGTGCTCGCGACCATCGGTCGCGGCCTGCGCTCGGACCACCGCGGACCGCGCGGAGGCGTCTATTTCGTGGCGACGGACGACGTGCGCTCGAAATGCCGCGAGTGGCAATTCTATCCCGCGGTCAACGAACTCGGGCAACGCGGAATCAAGGCGACCGTCACCACTAATTTTCCCGCGGGAGCGAGCGATGTGATGGGCGTGCTGATGGGAGCGGAAACGGTCGATACCTCGAAAATAAAGTCCTTCGCGCCGGGCGCCATGGCCGAGCATCTCACGAGCTGGAGCGCGGAGTTCCAGAAGCCGCAGACCAAAATGACCGATTGGCTGAAAGCCGGCGCGACCGGCTCCGCGGGCGCGGTGGTCGAGCCGTATTCGAATCCGAACAAGTTTCCCTCCGCCCGCTTTTTCGTGATGTACGCCTCGGGATGCACCATGCTCGAGAGTTTCTATCAATCCATCGCGTGTCCGTTGCAAAGCCTGCTCATCGGCGATCCGCTCGCGAAGCCCTACGCCGTTCCGATCGGTCTTAAAATTCTGGGAGCGGACTCGATCGAAAACGATTTTACCTATCTGGCCGCGGCCAGCGCGCCCGTTGGCGGGGCGGAATTCAGTTACTCCTTCATGCTCGATGGAAAAGAAATTCAACCGGCGTCCGACAAGAATTCCGTTCATCTGCTGCTCAATCATGTGTCGGATGGGTGGCACGAGCTGCGCGCCGTGGCGCGGGTCCGGCACCTCGTTGAGTTCAGTGCTTCCGCGGACAAGCCGATCATGGTCAACCGAATGGGGCGTTCGATCACGGTGTCTCCGAACCTCGCCAAAGTCGGAAAACACGAGCACGCGCTGAAGGTCGAGATCGGCGGGCGGGAACAGCCCGGGAAAATCAAACTCGTTTCCGGCGAGCGGACGTTGGACGAGAAGGTTTTCGCCGCGGACGCGGAACTGGTGTTGGACGAGCTGATGCTCGGCGAAGGGCCCAACCGCGTGCGCGCCGTCGCGGTCTACGCCGACGGGATGGAAGTCTCCAGCGCGCCCATGACGTTCGGCATCAAATTCAACACCGGCGACTAACACGCGTATCACTTAATATTCGCAGAGAAGATCTTGATTTATTCCCCCTTGCGCTATCCCGCGATATGCGATAAACCGTGTTAATCACATAAGGAGCAAAACTATGTCCATCATGAATGAGTTGAAAGCGGAAATCGTCCGCCTGTCGCGCAAGGAAATCAAAAAAGAACTCGAGCCGGTCAGACGCGTGAACGCGGCTCAACGAAAGTTGATCGCCAATCTGAGACGCGACGTCAGCGACCTGCAACGCGAAGTCGCGCGGTTGCAAAAAGCCGTTGGAGCGGAGCCCCCGCCGGTTATCGATGAAGAAGAGGCTCAACGTTTCTGGATGTCCGGCAAGGGCGTGGTCTCGCTCCGCAAGCGCTTGGGCGTCACGCAGACCGAGTTCGCGCGCCTGATTGGCGTGACCCAGCAAAGCGTGGTGCGTTGGGAGAAGACCGCCGGCAAGATTCCATTCCGCGGCGTTGAGGTTCAGGCGGGAATTCTCCGCGTCCGCGCGTTGGACAAGAAGACGGCCTGGACGGAGCTAGGCAAGGAAGCCAAACGCAAATAGCGTTTCGCCAATTATTCCCAAGGGTTGGAAATGATCCAACCCTTGGAGGACGGTGGGGGCCGCCCTTGCAGACGCCAACCACGGCGCCTCGCGATTCAGAGAAGATGGCCGAGATTGGGGTATGCGTCCTCTCCGTCTCGCCGTATTTTTTCTAAATCTAAACCCGCTGGAGCGGGTTGTCCAGAACAAAAAAGCAGGAGTCGCCAACGGCGATTCCTGCTTTTTCTTTCCTCCGCGGCGGTGCCGCCGCGTTAGATGATGAGGTCGTTTTTTCCGCCGCGTAGTTCGTCGGGGGTGATGATCTTGTTGGCCTGTTCCTGTTGCATGCGGACCATGTCTTCCTGGAGCTTTTGAATGGCCGTGTTGATCGCTTCGGGGAACTTTTCGACCGCTTCCTCGAGGTTGGCCGCGTCGATTTCGCCCGAAATGGGCAACGCGCCGCCCGGCGTCATGATGTTGGTGGTGGCGGACCACGAGGCTTGGCGGCTTTCGTCTTCCGCTCCGTCGATCTTGATCGGGGTCAGTTTGCGGATGCTGCCGACTTTGAGGTCGGTGAAGTTCTCCTCTTTCCAGAGGTTCTCGCCATCGATCGTTATGTTTTCGAGTGTGTTTTCTTCGCTCATGGTTTTTACCTTTGGTAGATGAGGAGTGAGTCGTGAATCACGAATCAATTATCTCTCGTTACGTTTCAAAATTGGTGCGCCCAACAGGAGTCGAACCTGTATCTATGGCTTCGGAGGCCACTATTCTATCCATTGAACTATGGGCGCGCGAAAGGGCGGATTTATAGGCCTATCCGTGCTTCGCTTCAAACTCTTTCATGAACGAAATCAGCGCGTCGACGCCCGCGGCCGGGAAGGCGTTGTAGATCGAGGCGCGAATTCCCCCCACGGAGCGGTGGCCCTTGAGGGTCTTGAGGTTCGCTTTCGCGGCTTCGGCGATGAACTCGGCTTCGAGCTCCTCGGTCGGCAGGCGCCAAGTGATGTTCATGTTGGAGCGGAACTCGGGAACCGCGGTGCCTTTGTAGAAATCGGACTCGTCGATCGCTGCGTAAAGTTTCGCGGCTTTATCCTCGTTGATCTTCTCGATGCCTTCCAGGCCGCCCTTGGCCTTGAGCCAGCGGGTGACGAGGCAGAGCATGTAGACCGGGAAGGTCGGCACGGTGTTGTAGAGCGAGTTGCTTTCGATGTGCGTTTTGTAGCGCATGATGGTCGGCACGGTTTCGGGGCATTTCTCCGCGAGTTCGTCTTTGATGATGACGAGCGTGATGCCGGCCGGACCGAGGTTCTTCTGCGCGCCGGCGTAGATCAGTCCGAATTTGGAAACGTCGAGCGGGCGACTGAGGATGTCGGACGACATGTCGGCGATCAGACAGTCGTGCTCAGGAAATTCTTTCCACTGCGCGCCGGAGATCGTTTCGTTGGAGGTGATGTGCAGATAGGCCGCGCCATCGGTTAGATTCAGCTCGTCCGTGGTGGGGACGCGGGTGGGGATTTCCTTGCCGCAATCGGCCGCGACGTTGACGGTTCCAAGCATCTGGGCTTCCTGAATGGCTTTTTTGGCCCAGGCGCCGGAGTTGGTGTAGTCGGCCGTCTGGCCTTCACCCAGCAGGTTCATCGGAATGAGCGCGAACTGGCTGGACGCGCCGCCGGTCATGAAGAGCACGCTGTAGCCTTCCGGAATGTTGAGCAATTCTTTGATGTTGGCGACGCACTCGTCGTGCACGGCGGAATATTCCTTGCCGCGGTGGCTCATCTCCATGATGGACATGCCGGTGCCTTTGTAATCGACCAGCTCGGCGGCCGCTTCTTTGAGTACTTCTTCCGGTAAAATGGCCGGTCCCGCGGAAAAGTTAAACGCTCTCATTTATGTACGCCTTTTTGGGTTGAATTCACGAAAAGCCGGAATCTAGCAATTCACGCGGACGCGCTCCAACTCAAAATTCGATATAAAACGATCGAATGGCTAGGCGAGGTGGTTTCGGGCGAGTTCGTCATACAGATTGATGGCGCGGCGGACGAAATCGCGCTTTTTGGAATAGGCGCCGGGAAAGAAGGAGCGTTTGAAGCCCGCGAGCACCAGATCGCGGAATTGGCTGTGGGTCAGATCGAGCTGTTGGGCGCAGAGCGACAGTTCCCGCGTGACGCTGGTGTGGGAGATCAGGCGGTTGTCGGTGCTGACGCTGACGGAGAGCCCGTGGTCGATCATGCGTTGCATCGGGTGATCTTTAAGCGTTCGGATGGTCGGGATGGTCTGCAGGTTGGAGGTGGGGCAGACCTCGATGGTGATGCGCTGGTTGGCGATGTATTCCGACAACTGGGCGATGTAGCTTTTCGGGTCGCGGATCGATTTGAGCATGATCGCCTCTTCCGAGAAAAGAAACGTGCCGTGGCCGACGCGGTTCGCGTGGCACTCGGTGATCGCCTGGAAAATGGATTCGGGGCCGTAGGCTTCGCCGGCGTGAACGGTCTTGCGCAGAAAATTCCGGTGAGCGTGTTGAAACGCCTCTTTATGGTGCACCGCGGGAAAGCCGGCCTCTTCGCCGGCGAGGTCGAAGCCGACGATGGGCAGTCCTTCGTCGCGGAGCCGAACCGCCTCGCGGACGAGGCCGAGCGAGGCGCGGGCGAAGGTGTAGCGCGGGTTGGTTTTTCCGGCTCGGTTGAGTAGGCGTTCGTAATAGGGCGACATGGGGCGGCTGAAGCGGCGCATGGCGCAGAGAATCACGCCGAATTCGAACGGCATGTCGTACTCGGCGATGGAGGCGTTGAGGTGCTTTTTCGCTTTTTCAAGTCCGTCGCATACCGCGGTCACGACCGCGCCGATCTCGGTGCCGTGGGTGATGTGTAGTTGCGGCGCGAACCGGACTTCGATGTAGCGAACGCCTTCCGCGTGCGAATCCTCGGCCAATTCAAACGCGGCCCGTTCGAGGTTTTCCGCGGTTTGCAACGCGCCGACGGTATAGGCGAAACCCGCGAGGTATTCGCTTAGGCTGGCGTAGCGGTCTTTGAAGACCAGTTCGTTCAGTCCCTCTTCGGTGAACGAGGGCAGGGGAACGTCGCCGGCTTGGGCCATTTCGATGAGGGAGCTAAGGCGTAGCGAGCCGTCGAGATGCAGGTGCAGGTCGGTCTTGGGGATTTTTCGGATGAATTGTTCGGGGATCTCTGACATGATTGGAACACTTTAACGACCCACTGAAAAACGGACAAGTGAAACGCATGCTGATTGTCGAATCCCATAATCTTGACGTGTATTGGAATCTCGCCATGGAGGAGTATCTCATGGACGAGGCGCGCGATCGGGGGCCGATCCTGTTTCTCTGGCGTGGCGGAGAAGCGGTGGTGATGGGAAAAAATCAGAATCCCTGGATGGAATGTCGACTGGATCTGATGGAGAAGGAGGGCGTTCCGCTGGCCCGCCGCGTTTCCGGCGGCGGCACGGTCTACCACGACGAGGGCAACCTTAATTATTGCGTCATCACGGGCCGCGAGGAGTATCAGGAACAGCGCGCCTACGAACTCGTTTTCAACGCGCTGGAAAGGTTTGGAATTCGGGCGGAAAAAACGGGAAAGAGCAATCTAAGCGTCGATGGGCTGAAGTTCTCAGGAAACGCCTTCGCCTTTCGAAAAGGCCGCGCGATGCACCATGGCACGCTTTTGTTAAACGCCGATCTCGTGAAGCTGAACCGATATCTCGGTTCGATGTTCGATGGAATCGACACGCGCGCGATTCGTTCGTGTCCCGCCGACGTGACGAACCTGAATCTGGATGGCGAGGACGTGTCGCGCTCGTTGAAGGCGGCGTTCGCAAAGCTTTACAAGGGGTCGGTGGCGTTTGAATGGCGCGGCGAGGAGGTTCCGGAGTCGCTTTTCGCTCCGATTTTGGAGCGACAACGATCCGAAAAATGGACGTATTCCTCCACGCCGAGGTTTTCGCTTCAGCTTGGCGAAGAGCGGGTTGATGTGGAGAAAGGCGTCGTTGTGAGCGGAGTCCACGCGGGAACGCCGTTTCGAAAACTCGCTTTTTCATGCATTTGCTAGGTTGACTAAAGGAGCTTTAAAACTTAAATTGAAGTCTGAACCTACACTTGGAGGCACTATGAAGGGGTTAGCTAAGATTTTGTCTGTTGTAAGCATTGGTGCGTTGGTCGCGGGGTGCGCGAGTGACGTGGCGTATGTTCCGAAGATTCCCGCCGAAGTACAAGCGAAGTTGCTGGATTATCACGCGCAACCGGGAAACAAAGTATTTGTATTGGCGGTTGATCCAGGCGGTGATTACGCGTACGGATACGATTACGGAAAAGCCACGTTGAAAGACGCCGCGAAAGTGGCCGTCGAGAAGGTCGACGCTCAGCGCGAGGCCAGCGGAATCGTTGGACGTCCTTATGTTTACGCGTTGAACGACAGAGTCGTTTGGAGCGAAATGGTCCGCGCCGCCCAAAAGGGCTCGGTCGAGGACGAGCGCGAAGCGCAGCGAGAGGTCGCCGAAGACATGAAGGATGACGTTGAGGTTGACGCTCCGATCGCCGAATAATCATCACATGTACGAAACCAACGCGGTTATCAAGAACGAGGCCGGCATTCATTGCCGGCCTTCCGCTATTCTGGTGAAGGAAGGATCGGCCTACGCCGGAAAGATCTTGATTCAGTCCGACCATGGGTCCTGCGACCTCACATCGGCCCTCGAGTGCATCATGCTCGGGTTGGAGCAAGGCGCCAAGGTGACCATCCAGGTCTCTGGCCCCGACGAGGAGGAATACGCCAAAAAACTGGCGGCTCTGATCGAAACGCGTTTCGATTTCCCTCCCCAATAATAAAGCGCCTCCCGGGATTGACCGGAGGCCTCTTACTGGTATAGTTCCCGCGAAATTTTACTAAATTCAGCGGTTGTTTTCATACATAATCCAACCCAAAACCAGGAAGGAAATATCATGTCAACTAAGGTTCTAGACGTTGTTAAACCCGGTGTTCTATTTGGTGACGACGTCGCTAAAGTCTTCCAGATCGCCAAGGAAAATAAATTCGCGCTGCCAGCCGTGAACGTTGTGGGTTCAGACTCCATCAACGGCGTTCTCGAAGCCGCCGCGGCGGTCAAATCGCCCGTGATCATTCAATTCTCCAACGGTGGCGCCGTTTTCACCGCGGGTAAAGCCTGCCCGACCAACGGAGCGGTTCTCGGAGCGATCTCCGGCGCGCGTCACGTGCACATGATGGCCGAAGCGTATGGCGTTCCCGTCATTCTGCACACCGACCACGCGGCCAAGAAATTGCTGCCTTGGATCGATGGTCTGCTCGAAGCCGGCGAAAAGATGTTCGAAGAAGAAGGCCGTCCGCTTTTCTCTTCCCACATGCTCGACCTTTCCGAGGAAACACTGGAAGAAAACATCGAGATCTCCGCGAAGTATCTTGAGCGCATGTCCAAAATCGGCATGACCCTCGAAATCGAGCTCGGCTGCACCGGCGGCGAGGAAGACGGCGTCGACAACTCCGACATGGACGAGTCCAAGCTCTACACCCAGCCCGAGGACGTGGCGTACGCGTACGAAAAACTGTCCGCCATCAGCCCGAACTTCACCATCGCGGCCTCCTTCGGAAACGTTCACGGCGTCTACAAGCCGGGCAACGTCAAGCTGACCCCGACCATTCTGCGCGACTCCCAGGCCTATGTCGCCGAGAAGTTCGGCACCGTGGCTCAGCCGCTGAACTTCGTGTTCCACGGCGGATCCGGCTCTTCTCCGGATGAAATCACCGAGTCCATCTCCTACGGCGTCATCAAGATGAACATCGACACCGACACGCAGTGGGCTTGCTGGGAAGGCGTTCTGAATTTCTACAAGGCCAACGAAGGTTACCTTCAAGGGCAGCTCGGCAATCCGGAAGGCGCCGACAAGCCGAACAAGAAATTCTACGACCCGCGCGTCTGGCTTCGCAAGGGCCAGGAAAGCTTGGTCAACCGCGTCAAGCAGGCGTTCTCCGATCTCAACGCCATCGACGTCAACTAAGGTTCTCCAAAACCTTGGAACGAAAGTCGCCCTTCGCGGGGCGGCTTTTTTTTTGTGTCGCGAATGAACAAACGAGAAGTTAACGTGTCGTAGTATTTGCATGCGGGGGTCGCATGGGAAAACAGTGGTGTAGGTATTCAAACCCTCGGAGGGCGGAATGAGGAAATGGTTGACGGTATTGGCGGTGGTGGCGATAAGCGCCGGAACATTCGCGGCGGAAGGTTGGTTGACGGATTTCGACAAGGCGAAGGCGTTGGCGAAAGAACAGGACCGCCACATACTGATTGATTTCAGTGGTTCCGATTGGTGCGGCTGGTGCATCAAGCTCGACAAGGAAGTGTTCCAGAAACAGGAATTCAAGGATTACGCCAAAGAAAACTTGGTGTTGTTGCTCGTTGATTGGCCTCAAAGATCGGTCGACAGCAAGGAAGTGCAGGCCAAAAGCCGTCCCATCATGGAACAGTATGGCATTCAGTCCTTTCCGACGGTTCTCGTTCTAGGACCCGACGGAAAAACCTTGGCCAAAACCGGTTATCGAGACGGCGGGCCCGAGGCGTACGTGGAGCACATCAAGAAAATCATCGTGGACGGGAAAGAGAAAAAATAACCGTTCCGACCAGTTATCTTCAAGGCCGCCTAGTTGGGCGGCCTTTTTTCATGACTTCAGTTCGATGACGGTGACGTTGTCGCCTGAATGTTTCCACTTCACCTCCAAATCGAAAACCCGGGTTCCGAAAACGCGGCCGGGATCGTCCGTTTGATACGCGGGCCGCGGGTTGTAGGCGAGCATGTCCGCGATCAATTGGCGCAAATGGGGCCGGTCGGGGGTTTCCAGCTCGGCGACGATCGGCTCGACCTCCGCGGCGAAAACGACCGTGTTGCCTGGTTCCGGCGCCGCGGACGCGAACGCGCCGCGCGCGGCGGGCACGCTGTCGACGTAGGGGATATAGGGTTTGATGTCCAGCGCCGGCGTGCCATCGAGAAAGTCGCCGCCCCCGAGACGCAACGCGGTTCCCTCGACGCCGAGAAGCTCGACCACCGACAATCCGATGGGATTTGGGCGAAAGTTCGAGCGCGACGCGAACACGCCGACGCGCTCGTTCCCGCCAAGCCGCGGCGGTCGAACCGTCGCCTTCCACTGCCGCGCGTCCGTCGCGTGAAACACGAAGGTGATCCATAGATGGGAAAAGGCCTCGATGCCGCGCAACGCGTTGGGCTGGTTGTACGGGGGAATCAGTTCCAACGTCGCGGTCGCGCTGCTCACCAAACCCGGTTGGCGCGGTATGCCGAACTTGTCCGTGTAGCACGAACGAATCGTTCCTATGGGTTTTAATTTTATTTCCGTCTCCATGCGTGAACATTAAACACCAAGTCGCTAAGGTCTCAAAGCAAGGAATTCTTCGGGAGCTTGGTGGTGAAAAAATGAATCAGGTTGAACGGTTGTCGGAATTGATTCGGGGAGCGCGCTCGATCGTGGCGCTGACGGGCGCGGGGATTTCAACCGCCTCGGGGATTCCCGATTTCCGCTCGGCGAGCGGAATCTATTCCGACGAACGGAACGTCAACGTGTTCGATCTCGCCGCCTTCAACCGCGATCCATCGATTTTTTACGACTTCGCCCGCGCGTTTTATCCCCAGGTGCTGGCCGCGGCGCCAAACGCCGCGCATCGGGCGCTGGCCGCGCTGGACAACGTGGTGGTCGTCACGCAAAACGTGGACGACTTTCATCAGCGCGCCGGTTCCGACCCCGTTTACACGGTGCATGGCAACCATATCCACAGCACCTGTCAGTCCTGCGGTGGCCGGATCGAGACCGAAAAGCTGGTTCCGATCATTGAACGCGGCGATATTCCCCATTGCGTTTGCGGCGGCGTCTATAAACCCAACATCACCTTTTTCGGCGAGATGCCGCCGGAATATGATTGGACCGAGTCGGTGAAAGCCATGAGCGCCGCGGACCTCGTGTTGGTGCTCGGAACCTCGCTCGCGGTTTATCCCGCCGCGAGCCTGCCCGGCTATCGACCTTGGAACGCGCGGCTCGTCATCATCAACCGCGATCCAACACCGCTCGACTCCGAGGCCCAACTTGTCATTCACGGCGATCTCCGCGAAGTCATGGAAGGCTTAACGCTTGATCCGTGAGTCGTGATCAAACCGTCACGCCTCAATCATCACGCGTCATTTTTTATACAGCTTTCGGGCGAAGGCGAAGCAGACCGCGCCTTCAATGAAAAGCAGGATGCCGAACAGGCCATAAGGGTAACGATACGCGATGAACGCGAAGATCGAGAAGACGATCAGCGTGCTGCCGTTGATCATCAGTCGGTTGATCTGTGGCTTCGGATTCGCGCTGCTCCAGCCTTTCGCCAATAATTGTTTTTGAGCGACGTAGTGAATCGCGAGCGCGACGCACAGCACGATGAGCATGATCTTTGGATTGTTCATTAGGTTTCTTCCGCTTTCGGTTCGATGGTTTCGGCGTGGCCGAGATCTTTGTCGGGCGCGATAACGTCGCGGACGCGGCGTTTCAATTCTTTGAGTTCCGGAAGGCCGCGCTCGGTTTTACGATCCCAGACCTGCCGCCCGTTGGCGTAAATGCGCCAGATGCCCGGAATCTCGCTCGGCCGAAGCGCCGCCTCGTCCAAATCGCCTTCGAAGGTTTGAAGCAGTTCCTGCGCGATCCACGCCGACCGCATCATGAATTTGCATTTCGAGCAATATTCTACCGTTAGTTTGTTCTCATTCTCCATGAGGATCTCCGTAAAGCCTCCTTTTCTATCATACATTCATCCGTGGAAACGAAGGTTTTTATGGCCTGGGTCTCCGCGCCGGTTTCAGCCGCGGAACGTTGATCGCCGCGGGGCTTATTGTCACCTTATTGAGACACGAAAAACTTTGAACACACGCCGCGAGAGGCTAGTCTACGTAAGCAACAGGCGCATGGAGTCGATAGGGCGAAACGCGCGTTTTTAAATACTAACCAACCAAGAAAGGAGCTGATGTAATGAATACATCAACGCATATCAAACCCGCATCTTCTTACTTTGATGGACACGGATCCACCGCGTACATACCGGTCGAAGTTCAGTTTCGACACATGCGCGAGTCGAAAAGAGTTCTATGGTTGGTGGAGCAAATGATGGAACGCTTCGAGAAATATCCGTTGCCCGGCGCGAAGGCGCACGTGGTGATTGATGAGACGCACCATCGACAGAAAAGCGGTGTTTTCCAAGTGAAGGTCAAACTCTCCGTGCCCGGGGAGCGTCTTTACGTGGCGAGCAGCGCCGAAAAAACGGGCATGCATGACGGCGTGTTCAGCGCCATCGCCGCCGTGTTCGATAGCGTCGAGAAGCAACTCGTCAAACGGCATGGTCGCCGATCCCGCCGCCGCGTCGGCAAGGCCTACGAAAACGCGGCTTGATTCATAAACACGGGATGAAAAAAAGCCTCCGAGCGCGCTCGGAGGCTTTTTCGTGTCGTCCGCGGTTCCGTGGAGAGCGGTCGTTAGCTGAAAACCAGGCCCTGTTCGTCGACGCCTACCCGCGCGACGGAGCCCGTCTCCAGCCGGCCTTCAATAATCATGCGCGAAAGCGGGGTTTCCAGATGGCGCTGGATGAAACGCTTCAATGGACGGGCGCCATGAACCGGATCATAACCTTCCGCCGCGATGAATTGTTCGGCCGCTTTTTCGATTTCCAACGTGATGCCCTGACGGGCCAGCCGGGCGCGAAGGTCCTTCGCGAGCAGTTCAACCACTTGGGTGATTTCCGGTAGGGTAAGTGGTTTGAACAGCACGGTTTCATCCACGCGGTTGAGGAACTCGGGGCGGAAATTCCGGCGCAGCGCGCGCGTCACTTCCTCGCGCGCTTGCTCGCTGATGTGGCCCTCGGCGTCGATCCCTTCCAGCAGGAACGTCGAGCCGAGGTTGCTGGTCATGATCACGATCGTGTTCTTGAAATCCACCGTGCGTCCATGCGAGTCGGTCAGGCGCCCGTCTTCCAACAGCTGCAGTAACACGTTGAAGACGTCATGATGGGCCTTTTCGATTTCATCGAGCAGCACCACGCAATACGGCTTGCGCCGAACGGCCTCGGTCAGTTGCCCGCCTTCCTCGAAGCCAATGTAGCCGGGCGGGGCGCCGAGCAACCGCGAAACCGCGTGCTTTTCCATGTATTCGCTCATATCGATCCGCACCATGTTGGTTTCGGAATCGAACAATTCCCGCGCCAAGGTTCGGGCCAACTCGGTCTTCCCGACGCCGGTGGGGCCGAGAAACAGAAACGAGCCAATGGGGCGGTTGGGGTTCTGAATGCCCGCGCGGGCGCGCAGCACCGCGTCGGAAACGGCTTGAACGGCCTGATCCTGACCGATCAGTCGTTCATGCAAAACCGCGTCCAGCTTAAGCAGTTTCTCCCGTTCGCCTTCCAGTAGCTTGGTTAAAGGAATGCCGGCCCAGCGTGAAATGACTTCCGCGATTTCCTCTTCGGTCACCTCTTCGCGCAGCAGCGAGGCGCCATCGCGTTCCGCCATGCGCGACTCCGCTTCCGCCAGTTGCTTTTCGATTTCCGGCACGGTGCCGTGGCGCAGTTTGGCGACGCGTTCCAGATCATACGCGCGCTCCGCCTTTTCGGCCTCCTGCCGCGCCAGTTCCAGACCGACGCGCAGTTCGCGCACCTTCTCGATCGTGTTCTTCTCGTTGTTCCACCGCGCCGTCATGGCGTCGGCGTCGGCGCGCAGATCGCCTAGCTCTTTTTGAAGCGTTTGCCGACGTTCCTTGCTCGCCGGGTCCTTTTCTTTTTTCAGCGCGGTTTCCTCGATCTCCATCCGCATGACGCGCCGCGTGATTTCGTCGAGCTCGCTCGGCATCGAGTCGATTTCCGTGCGGATGGTCGCGCAGGCTTCGTCCATTAAATCGATCGCTTTGTCGGGTAGGAACCGGTCGGAGATATAGCGGTCGGAAAGGATGGCCGCGGAGACCAGCGCCGCGTCGAGAATGCGCACGCCATGGTGCACCTCGAAGCGTTCCTTCAAGCCGCGCAAGATCGAGATCGTATCCTCCACGCTGGGCACGTCCACCATCACGGGTTGGAATCGGCGTTCCAGCGCGGAGTCCTTTTCGATGTAGGTCCGGTGCTCGTTCAGCGTCGTGGCCCCGATGCAGTGCAGTTCGCCGCGGGCCAGCATGGGCTTAAGCATGTTTCCGGCGTCCGTCGAGCCATCGGTTCGGCCGGCCCCGACAATGTTGTGGAGCTCGTCGATAAACAGAATGATCCGGCCTTCCGCGGCCTTGATTTCGTGCAATACGGCCTTGAGACGTTCCTCGAATTCGCCGCGATACTTGGCTCCGGCCATCAAGGACGTCATGTCCAACGCCCAGATCGATTTATCCTTCAACCCTTCCGGCACGTCGCCGCGAACGATACGCTGCGCCAAGCCTTCCACGATGGCCGTTTTGCCCACGCCGGGCTCGCCGATCAACACGGGATTGTTTTTGGTTTTACGCGATAGAATGCGAATGACCGAGCGGATTTCGGCGTCGCGGCCAATCACGGGATCCAGCTTGCCGGAACGGGCGGCTTCGACGAGATCCATCCCGTATTTTTCCAACGCTTCATATTGGCCTTCCGGATTATCGGAAGTGACCCGCTGGTTGCCGCGTATGTTCCGCAACGCTTCGAGCACGCCGTTTCGATCGACGCCGTTGTTTGAAAGCGACTTGATTTCATCGGTGAAGACAAGCAGCACATGCTCCACGGAAACAAACTCGTCCCTGAGCGTTTTGGCTTCGTCGCCGGCCTTTACCATCAGTTGGTTGAGCCGTTGCGTGACATACACCTTTCCCGCTTCCGTCGCGCCTTGCACGCGCGGCCGTTTTTCCAGCACCTGTTCAACCTGGGCGCGGATCACCGAGACCGAAGCCCCCATGCTTTCGATCAGCCGGGGAACCAATCCGCTTTCCTGCTCCAGCAACGCGAGCAAAACATGTTCGGCGTCCACTTCCTGATGACCATGTCGCAAAGCCTTCACTTGAGCCTGTCGCAGGGCTTCCTGAACCTTCTGAGTCGTCTTTGTTAAATCCATTGTGACCTCCGAGCTCCCTAAAGCACCGGACATGCCAACGCCGCGGTTCGCCTTTGGCGGGGAATCGCGGTTTTTCCGCTCGTTTTACGTGGAAACAAATGTCTCGCGTTGATGGCGCGGTGCGCCATTTCTTCTCACTTTTTCGAGGGGAGAATGAAGTATAAGTCGCGAAAACAAGGGCGTTTTTGACTCCGCGATTTTGGCATTTTTTTTGCACTAGGGCGGGTGACGGCCGGAATGGCCCGCTTCCGCGATGGGCGCGGGAGCGCAACAGAGAAGGAGTACGTGAAATGTACTGGAACAGTCCAAGAACATGGAGCCCGTTCGATGAGCTTCAAAGCCTTCAGCGGGATATGAACCGCCTTTTCGGCGGATACGCCGCGGGAACTCCCATGTCCCGCTTCCCCGCGTTGAACGTGTGGGGCAACGAGGAAAACGTGGTGGTGACGGCCGAGCTGCCCGGACTCGATATCCAAGATATCGATATGAGCATCGTCAACAACCAACTGACGATCAAGGGCGAACGCGAAGCCGAGCGCCCGGATAAGGACGCCACATGCCACCGTTCCGAACGCGGTGTCGGAACGTTCACGCGGTCGGTGCGTCTTCCATTCGCGGTGGAAGACGATCAGGCGGTCGCGCGCTATGAAGACGGCGTGCTCACCATCACCCTGCCGCGTCTTGAGCGAACCAAACCCAAACGCATCGAAATCAAAACAGCCTAGGGAGGCGCTGAACATGAAAGCAACCAAAGACAAAGAAATGGTCACGACGAAACACGTCGAAGTGGAACCCGCCCGCGAAAGCGAGGAATTGACCTTCATCCCGGCCACGGACATCTATGAACAAGACGAGTCCATTCTGGTCCGGTGCGACATGCCCGGCGTGAAGGAAGAGCGGTTGGAGGTCACGCTGGAAAACTACGAGCTGACGATCGTCGGTCACCAGGAACCCGCGGCGATGGCCGAAAGCCATGAATTGCTTTCGAGCGAATACGTCACCGGACAGCTCCGGCGCACCTTCAAGGTTCCACAGCGGATCGACCGCGATGAAATCAAAGCCCGCCTGCGTAATGGAGTGCTCGAGCTCGAGCTGCCCAAAACGCCGCAGGCCAAGCCCAAGAAAATAAAAATCACGACGGAAGCATGACGCGAGCGAGGAGGTGGTTTCCATGAGAAACAGGATGCTATCCAGACGTAAACCCAACGAGCTGATGACGCGCGTGAAGCACGATGTGAATCCATTCGACGCGTTCCGGCGCGAAGTCGACGAGCTGTTCGACGGCTACTTCCGAGGTTTCGGAACGCTCGCCCGCGGGAATGAGCTCGAAGCCGGATTCGACGTCTCGGAAACGGACAATGAAATACGCGTGAAGGCTAAATTGCCCGGGGTTGAGGAAAAGGACATCGAAATCTCGCTGGATGAAAACGTCCTGACCATCCACGGCGAACGCCATGAGCAACGCGAGGAGAAAAGACGGAGTTATCAGGTTTCGGAAACGCGGCATGACAGCTTCCATCGCAGCTTCCCGCTGAGAGTGGCGGTCGACCGCGAAAAGGCCAGCGCGAAATTCAAGCGCGGCGTGCTCACGCTCACGCTTCCGAAAACCGAGCGGGCGAAGGCCGAGCGGAAACGCATTCCCATCAGCACCG
>JARFRL010000187.1 GCA_029287275.1 Pontiella desulfatans | reverse complement strand
ACGATCAGCGGAATGAAGATGCCGAGCGCGTTGTAGAGCGAGGGCGGCGCGTAGGCCTGCATGACCAGATCGATGATGGTCACGAAGGTCGCGATCACCACGATGTAGACCGGGATGCGGATTTTCTTGGGAACGATTTTCCGGATGCTTGAAACCACGACGTTGCTGCCGAGCAGCACGAACATCGTCGCGACGCCCATGCCGAGGCCGTTCGTGGCGCTGGAGGTGACCCCCAGCGTCGGGCACATGCCGAGCAGCAGCACCAGAACCGGATTTTCCTTCCAGAGTCCCTTGGTGAATTCCTTCATGATTATTCCGCTCCTTTGGAAAGTTCGTCGAGATGCTCGACCGCGGTGTGGCTGATCGCGTGGATGGCGCCGCCGACCGCCTGGCTGGTGATCGTCGCGCCGGTTTTACCATTGACGGACTCGCCGTCCTTGACGAGGTCCCAGCGCGCGGCGCCGGCCGTCTTGCCCGCGTACCAGTCCAGATATCTGTTGGGCACGAGCCCCTCGATCGGTTCGGCGCCCTTGATGACTTCGACGATGGTTTTCTGAACCTTTCGATCGGTGATGGCGGTGCCGAGTCCAGGCGTCTCGCTTTGGGCCGTCACGATGACGGCGCTATTGGTTTTCCCAGCGCCCGCGAGGACGCCCACGCTTCCGTCCGG
This sequence comes from Pontiella desulfatans, assembly GCA_029287275.1. Taxonomy (GTDB): domain Bacteria; phylum Verrucomicrobiota; class Kiritimatiellia; order Kiritimatiellales; family Pontiellaceae; genus Pontiella; species Pontiella desulfatans_A. The sequence goes on along the minus strand of JARFRL010000187.1, from coordinate 6,018 downwards.
CGCGAGGCCCACCATCAACGAAATCGCGCCGGAAAAGCCCTCGTCCGGATTGTCGACCTTCGCGGCGTAGCCGACGATCTCGCCCTTCACGCGGGCGGCGAAGAACGTGACGTCCCAGCCTTCCGCCGAGGTGAAGACGCGGCTCTCCGCGGTCGGATCGTTGTCGTACGCGGGCAACACCGCGGTCATCGCCTGGCTGACCGCCGCTTTTTTATTGGCCTCGATGCGCGGCGCGGTCATGGCCTGAACGCCCGAAAGCAGCCCGGCCGCCAGCGCGGCGATGAAGCCGAGAAACGCGCCCAACATGGGAATATTGATTTTCTGTCCGCTCATGGTTTAAGCCTCCCCTTTCACCGGCGTCGCGAAGCCGAACGGTTTGCTCGTCGTGCCGCGGTCGATCAGCGGCGTGAGCGCGTTCATGAAGAGGATCGCGAAACTGACGCCCTCGGGATACGCGCCCCACAGTCGAATTAGACTGGTGATCAATCCGCAGCCGAAGCCGAAGATCCAACACCCTTTGCGGGTCATCGGCGACGTGACCATGTCGGTGGCCATGAAGAACGCGCCGAGCAACAGGCCGCCGGTCAGGATATGAACGAACGGCGAGTGAAAGGCTTCCGGGTTCACCAGATGCGCGACGCCGGTAATGACGAACACGGTTCCGATGAAGGCCAGCGGAACCTCCCATTTAATCAGTTTGAACCAGAGCAGAATCGCGCCGCCGATCAGCAACGCGATCGCGGAGGTTTCGCCCAGACAGCCGCCGACGTTGCCGAGCAGCATATCCTTCACGAAGGTTTCGCCGGGCGCGAGGCCGAGCGGCGTCGCGGCGGTGACGCCGTCGACCGCCATGACGCCCATCGCGGGTTTGTCCCAGGTGGTCATGATGCCCGGAAAACCAATCAACAGGCCGACGCGGGCGACGAGCACGGGGTTGAACGGGTTGTAGCCGAGGCCGCCGTAGAGCTGTTTGCCGAGAATCATCGCGAGCGCGCCGCCGAGCAGGCAAACCCACCACGGCGTTCCCGCGTTGAGGTTCATGCCCAGCAGGATGCCGGAAAGAATGGCGCTGCCGTCTTTCCAGGTGGAGGAGCGCTTCACCAGTTTGTTCCAGCCCTCCTCCGCGAAGACGCAGGAGAGCACGCACAGCAGCAACGTCTGAACCGCGGCGACACCGAAAAACAGGACGGCCGCGACGCAGGCCGGCGCCATGGCCGCGACGACGGTGAACATGATTCGTTTGATCGTCGGCTTGTCGCGCATGTGCGGCGAGTTGCTGACGACCAATCGGGTCGGATCCGGCAGCCGGATGGATGGAGTTTCTTCTGACATAAAGTTATCCCTTTTTCCGCAGGCCGGCCTGAATTTCGACCTTGGCGCGTTTGAAATGCTGGTTGAGCGGGCGATGCGACGGGCAGGAGTAGCTGCACGATCCGCACTCGATGCAGGCCATCACGTTGAGTTTCTCGGCCCAGTCGAACCGCTTGTTCTCGACCGCTTGGCTGATGGTCGCGGGCAGAATCGACATCGGGCAGCATTCCACGCAACGGCCGCAACGAATGCAGGGCTCGGAGGTGTATTGCGAAACCTCGTCCTGGGCGATCAGCAACACGCCGGAGGTGTTTTTCATGACGGTGACGTTGAGCGAGCTCTGCGCGATGCCCATCATCGGTCCGCCCAACAGCAGCTTGGCCGGTTGTTCGGTGATGCCGCCCGCGAGCTCAAGCGCCGTGGAAATCGGCGTGCCGATCCGGAACAGCCAGTTGCCCGGATCGACCAGCGGCTTGCCGGTGACGGTGGTGACGCGCTCGATGGAGGGCACGCCTTTCACGACCGCGTCGACGATCGCGGTGGCGGACGCGACGTTTTGCACGACGCAGCCGACGTCCATCGGCAGCTTGCCCACCGGAACCTCGCGGCCGGTGATGGCGTAAATCAGTTGTTTCTCCGCGCCTTGCGGATAGTTGACCGGAAGGGCCTGAACCGTGACGCCGTGTTTCACCGCGGCGTCTCGCAGCGCCGCGATCGCGTCGGGCTTGTTGTTCTCGACGCCGATGACGCCGGTTTCCAGCCCGAGAATCCGAGCGATGATCGCGCAGCCGAGCGCGACGTCGTCGGCGCGTTCGAGCATGAGGCGGTGGTCGGCGGTGAGATAGGGTTCGCATTCGGCGCCGTTGAGAATCAGCGTGTCGATCGTTTTGCCTTCCGGCGGCGAGAGTTTGACGTGCGCGGGGAACCCCGCGCCGCCCATGCCGACGACGCCCGCGTCCCAGACGCGTTGTTTCAGTTCGGCGGGATCGGTGTTCTTCCAGTCGGCGATCGGCTCGAACGGGCTTTCCCATTCGTCCTCGCCGTCCGCGGTGATCTCGATGCATGGAACGCTGATGCCGGTGGGGCCGGGCACTTTGTCGATGGCTTTGACGACGCCGGAGGTCGGCGAGTGCAGCGGCACGGAGACGAATCCGCCGGCCTTCGCGAGCAGCGAGCCCTTTTTAACCGCGTCGCCTTTTTTCACGACCAGCTCCGGCGGCGCGCCGATGTTCTGGTGCATGATCACTTTATAGCTTTCGAGCAGCGGCGCCGCCTCGATCGCCTTGTGGGCGGAAAGCGCTTTCGAATCGTTGGGGTGAACGCCCCCTTTGAACTTGCGTGGCTTGTCGCTCATTTGGAGGCTCCTTGATACGCGCCCTTGGCGTGCTCGGTGTCCACGCGCAACGCGGTGGTCGGGCACGCGGCGGCCTCGACCAGCTCGGCGGCGGGCGGATTTTCATAATTCGAGCGGATGAGGAACCCATCGATTTCCATGTGGTCTTCCTCTCCGGAGGCCTTGACGCATTTGCGGCAGGCGATGCAGGCGGTTTTGCAGACGGCGCGTTTGGCGGCGCCTTTTTCGGGCGAGTTGCAATAGACGTGCGTGGTGGCCGCGGCGGGGACCATCAGGATCAGATCCTTCGGGCAGGCCGCGACGCAGTTCTCGCACCCGACGCAGAGTTCCTTGTGGACGATGGCGAGGCCGTCGCGCATCTCGATCGCGCCGAAGGGGCAGGCCTCGGCGCAGGAGCCGAAGCCGAGGCAACCGTAGTCGCACCCTTTCGCGCCGCCCGCGACGAGCACCGCGGAGCGGCAGTCGCGCACGCCGTTGTAGAGGGAGCGGACGGTGTTGGGAATGTCGCCGGAGCAGCGCACCAGCGCGACCATCTTTTCTTTTTCCTCGGCGGAGATGCCGAGATAGTCGGCGATCGCGACGACGTCTTCCGACGAGCAGACGGGACATTGATCGGGCGTGGCGCGCTGGGCCACGACGCCCTTGGCGAAGTCGGCGCAGCCCGCGTAGCCGCAGCCGCCGCAGTTCGCGCCGGGCAACAGCTCCTCGACCTGTTCGATCCGTTCGTCCACCTCGACGGCGAACGCTTTCGCGACGAAGCCGATCACGACGCCGAGCACGGCGCCTAGAATTCCAACGGCGATAATTGCAGTGATCATAAAGTTAATCCTTAAACGAGACCGGAGAAGCCGAGGAAGGCCATGGCGAGAATGCCCGCGGTGACCAGCGAAATGGCGGTGCCTTCGAACGCTTTCGGAACGTCGGCGAGATCGAGCTTCTCGCGCAGGCTGGAGAACAGAATGAGCGCGAGCGCGAAACCGAGCGCGGAGCAGAAGCCGTAGATCGTCGCGCCGTACCAGGTGGCTTGGATCGAATCGGGCGCGGATTTCGCGTTGAGCACCACGCACCCGAGCACCGCGCAGTTGGTGGTGATGAGCGGCAGGAAGATGCCGAGGCTGTCGTAGAGCTTCGCGCTGAGCTTCTGCAAGATGATCTCGACCAGCTGCACGAGCGACGCGATCACCACGATGAAGACCAGCGTCTGCAGATAGCGCAGCCCCATCGGAACCAGCAGGAACTGATTGATCAAGGAGCTGACCAGCGACGCGAGCGTCATGACGAAGATCACCGCGCCCGACATGCCCAACGCCGTATCGAGCTTTTTGGAGACCCCGAGAAACGGGCAGATTCCCAAAAACTTCGACAGCACGAAGTTGTTCACGAGGATCGCCCCGATGGTTATGACGAGAAATTCACTCAACATGATAAAATACCCCTTGTTTCGCTCTTGGTTGGCGAACAAAACGGCCATAGTACCCTCATGGTTGATCGGTGCAACCCTGTTCATTTGCCCGCGCCATATTTAGAACCGATTTCAACAACGCGTTGATTTCGATGCATTAGTATCGATATATTGATAGCTTTACAGTTCTCGTAAGATCCTGATATCTCACATAATCTAAAAACTAAAGGAAATCATTTGATGTTTTAACCGTTATGCAATAAACAGGGAGCCATATCAGCAAACGGGAGGAAAAGACATGGGAACAAATCCAATTGGAAAAGGCACCAAAACCATCGGCATCAACATGAACGGGGAGATGGCGAAGGAGTTGACGGAACGCGCGGATTCGATGCACATCTCGGTGAGCAAGTACTGCAAAATCATTCTGCACGAGTGGATCGAGTCCGGTAAAAAGCTGAACCTTACCGAAAAATAGTCGTTCGACGGGTTAGGATCGCGGCGCGGGCCGATCTCTCAGAGATCGGCCTTTTTCAGGTAGAGGCGTAGCCCGAGCGTATTGACCACCAGCGTGAAAACGCACATCACGAGCGCCGAAAGCAGGAACGCGTTCCGATACGCGTAATCCTTCGGGATCATTAGAATCAGCGCGACGGAAAGCGCCCCCTTCAAGCCGCCCAGATTCAACACATGTCGCCACGCCATCGGGATTTTAGAACGGCCGAGACTCAGCGCGGCGCCAAAGAAATAGACCACCACGCCTCGCGCGAAGAGCAACGCGGCGAGCGAAACGAAGAGCAGCTTCCACGCGATCTCGTCGGAGTGGTTGCCGATTTCCACGCCGAGAATGAAAAAGAGCGCCGCGTTGGCGAGCTCGCCCAGGAAATCCCAGAGACCGCGGTAGAACTCCACCTCGGCGTGGTCCGGCAATTCGGCGCGCGGATATTTGAGCGCGATCAGCTTCATCGTGATCGTCGCGGCCATGGCGGCGATGACGCCGGAGATATGGAACCCGGCTTGCGCCGCGCAGAAGACGAGATAAACGCAGAGCAACGGAAGCAACGGGCCGATGAAGTGATTTTTCAGCGCGTCCCAAGACCGCATCAACCGCATGCAAGTCCACGCGGCCGCGATCCCCAGCGCGGCCGCGCCAAACACGGAAAGGGCGAACTCGAAAAGCCCCTCTCGGAAGATCAGTTGATGGCCTTCGATCACCCGTCCATATAACAGCGAAAACAGAATGACGGTCGTCCCGTCGTTCAGCAGCGATTCGCCCTCGATCAGCGTCTTCAGCTTTTCGGGAACCGGAAACACGTTGAATATCGCCGTGACCGCGACCGGATCCGTGGCCGACATGATGGCCGTGAAGAAAAGCACGTCGATCCACGGCACCTCCGTGAAAAGCCAGATGGGCAGCGCCATCGCGAACATGCTTGCGAGAATCCCGAGTGTCGCGAGAACGGCGGAGGGCGCGGCGACGGCCCGGGCGACTTTCATGGAGAGCTTGCGGGAGGACTCGAAGATGAGGATCGGCAGCATGATGTAGAGAATCACGTCCGGCGCGAGAAAAACCCGCGGCAGTCCGTCGAACGCGAATTTCTGAAGCGCGCCGTAGCCGGCCCCGAAGAGCGTCACCCAACAAACCAGTGGAAGCGGCGAGCTCCGAAAGTAACGCGCGAGCGCGCATAGCGCGATGAGGAACAGACAGACGAAAACCAGGCCGTGCACCACATCCATGTCGCCACTCCCTCGCGTTGCTGAAATCTAGCTCTTGAACCGCTCCACGCCCTCGGCGCCTTCCGTCGGGCGCGTTTTCCACCGTCGATGCATCCAAATCCATTGCTCCGGCGCCGCGCGCACCGCGTCCTCGACCGCCTTCGTGTAGCGTTGCGTCGCCTCGTGCGTCGCGGAGGGCGACCGATCCGCGGGCGGCTCCATGAGCGGATGGATC
>JARFRL010000181.1 GCA_029287275.1 Pontiella desulfatans | reverse complement strand
ACGAGCACTTTTTTGGCCTCCAGAATGTCGTCGATGTAGGCGTAGTTGCCGTTGCCCTTGTCGGCCAGTTTTTCCATCTTGGAGTCTTTGTAGTTTCCGGTTCCGAAGCCGAGGACCGTCAGGAAGATGTTGGAGGCGCGCTTTTTCTCGATCAGTCGGACGAGGTCCCCGTCGGAGCTGACGCCCACGTTGAAGTCGCCGTCGGTCGCGAGGATGACGCGGTTGTTGCCGTCTTTGATGAACGCGTCCGCGGCGGTTTGGTAGGCCAGTTCGATGCCCGCCCCGCCGGCGGTGGAGCCGCCGGCGTCCAGCCGCTCGATCGCGGCGAGGATGGCGTCCTTGTTGCTGGTCGGCTCGAGCACGAGGCCCGCGGCGCCGGCGTAGACCACGATGGAAACCTGGTCTTCCGGGCGTAGCTGATCGATCAGCAAACGCATCGCGGATTTGAGCAGCGGCAGTTTGTCGGGGCTGTTCATGGAGCCGGAAACGTCCAACAGAAAGACGAGGTTGTTGGGCGGCAGGTTTTCGGTTTCGATCCGCAGGCCTTGGAGCCCGATGAGCGCGAGTTGGTGCTGCTGGTTCCACGGGCAGTCCGCGACTTCCATCGAGACCACGAAGGGATCCTTTCCTTTCGGCGCGGGATAGTCGTAGTCGAAATAGTTGACCATTTCCTCGATGCGCACCGCGTCCGGCGGCGGCAGCTGGTTGTCCGCGAGGAAGCGCCGCACGTTGGCGTACGCGGCCCGATCGACGTCGATCGAGAAGGTCGAGAGCGGGTTTTCCATCGACGCGTTGAACGCGTTCTCGACGATCAGATCGTACTGCTCGGTGTTGAATTCGCGGCGGGACGACCAGGCCCCTATCGAGTCAGCGGCCGCGCCGTACACCGTGCTCGCGCCGCTCATTTCCGGGAGCTGGATGCTCGTCATCGAGGAGCGCCCCACCTTCGTGACGATCCGGCTGGTGGATTTCGGCGCGGCGGGCTTCTTCACCAACGTTTTCGGCTTCTTGAGTTTCATTCTCGGACGCTCCGTTTCCATGGGCGCTTCGAAATCCACTTCGACCCCTTCGTATCCGCTCTTTTGCCGGATGGATTGGAACACGACGATGTTGAGGCTCAGAAAAATCAACACGCTGAAAACCGCGCCGCTCGCGAGGACCGCCTTGAACCGCGGGCCATACCAATACGGGGCGAACTTCGTTTTCGGCTTGGGAATCAGATCCCACGGCGCGAGTTCTTTCGGAACGGGCGCGGCCGCGAGCGCTTCGCCCAGCAGCTCGAGCGCGGCGCGGCGGCTCTCGAGCTCGGCGCGGCAGGACCCGCAGGTTTCCAGATGGCGGTCCAGCGCCGCGAAATCGGTTTCGTTGAGCTCGCCGTGCAGATAGGCGACGAGTTGTTTTTCGAATGGAGCGCAAGTTTTCATGACACCACCCCCGCTTGTCGCAGGCTTTTGGAAAGTTTTTTGGTCGCGTTGTGAATCAGGTTTCCAACATATCCCTCCGAGCGATTAATGACCTCGGCGATCTGTTTGTACGACATGCCCTCCTGAAGCCGCAACACGAGCACCTCGCGTTCCTTTGGCTTCAGGGTGTTGAGATGGTTCATGACCAGGGACTTGCGATCCTCCATTTCCTCGCGGGCCTCCGGATCGTTGGCGAACAGGTCGGCCTGTTTGGATTGGCGTTCGTGCAGGGCGCGGCGGCGCGATTCCTTTCGGATGTGATCGACCGCGGCGTTGTGCGTGGTTCTGTAAAGCCACCCCTTGAGCCGCGCGCCGCGGGCGCTGATCTTCTCCAGATTGCCGTGCAACCGAATGAAAGCCTCCTGCACGACGTCGCGGGCGGCGTCCTCGGAATTGAGCACGCGGGCGGCGTAGCGCAGCAGCGCGGTTTGATAGTGTTCCATGGCTTCCTCCAACGTTTGGGGATCTGGAATGGTGGAGTCGCGGCGGATTGGATCCATGGAAGAAGGAGCGTCGGCCATCATGTTCTCCGCCGGTTTTTTCATTTCCACCACTCCGTTCATGTCATCGTCCACCTTTCCATCGGCATCGCCGACACCAGAGATACGCCTATCACGTCGAACATCTTCGCGAATTCCGCGAAAAAACGCGCTGAAAAATTGTTGGCGAGTTTTCAATCGTTTAAGGTTTCACCCGTTGGAACAATCTGACGGGAGGGGAACGCATGGCATTCGGTGATTATCTCAAGCGGGTTTTGGCGACCCTCCTCCTTCCGGTATTGCTCTATACGCTCTGGTCGACGCGCTCGATTCTCGCGCTCGCGTTCGCCGCGGTGGTGATCGCCATCGCCATCGCCCAGCCGATGTTGCTCCTTCAGAAGAAGGGATTGAAACGCGGACCGGCCGTGGCGCTCGCGATCCTGGCGAGCTTCGCGGTGATCACCCTGCTGTCGCTCTGGATCGTTCCCACCCTCGCCCGCGGCGTCGGCGAGCTCGCCCACGATCTGCCCGCGGCCGCGGAGAGCGCGAAAAACGCCTACGAACAATTCTGGGACAACTCCCCTTCCCTTCAATCGATTCTACCCGAAATTCCGGAAGCCAACGCCCAGAAGCCCGCCGATCCCAACGCGATCAAGAACCTGTTCAATTGGCTGGTGAAGTCGGGCATGGCGATCGCGCCGGACCTGCTCGGCGGCGTTGGCCTGATCGCGGGGTTGCTCGTGAATCTCGGCCTCGTGCTGTTCATCTCGATCTTTTTCCTGCTGGACCCGAAGAGCTACGTCGTGGCGCTGCTTTATCTGGTTCCGCCGAAAGCCCACCCGCGGGCGAAAGAGATCGTCCACGCGCTCTACGCCACGCTCACCAAATGGCTCCACGCGCAGCTCTTTTCGGTGACGGTGATCGTGCTGTTGGTATACATCATCCTCGGCGTGATCCTGCGCATGCCCAACGCGATGGTGGTGGCGTTGTTCGCCGGCTTCGCGACCTTCATCCCGAACATCGGCGCGGTCCTGCCGATCCTCCCGATCGCGATCTTCACGTTGGCCTATTCCGATCCCTCGAAACTGCTGCTCTACATTCCGGTCTACCTCGTGATCCAATTCACCGAAAGCAACATCATCACGCCGCAGGTGGTGAAGGCGCAGCTCAACATTCCCGCGGGCTATCTGATGCTCTTCCAACTGCTGATCACCATGGCGCTCGGCGCGCTCGGCCTCGTGCTCGCGGTGCCGATCCTCGCCTGCCTGATCGTCCTCGTCCGCGAGATCTATTCCTACGACGCGCTCAAGCTCCGAAACCTGAAGGTCCGTTTCGAATGAGGAGCCGAACGTCAGCCCGTCGAACGTCGAAGGTCGGCCATCCGACTTTCGGACCTTCGACGTTCAGACCTTGGACGGCGAAGCCATGAGCTCCCTGCGCGCCACCCGCGTCGACCACGCCAAACGCGACATTCAGGACTGCCTGGTCGTCGGCGCGGGCGTCAACGGCGCCGTCGCCGCGGCCGCGCTGGCGGGCACGGGCGCGAAGGTCACGGTGATCGACAAGGCCGACTTCGCGTCCTTCACCTCGCAAGAGAGCTCCAACCTCGCGTGGGGCGGCATCAAATATTTGGAGAACTATGAGTTTCCGCTGGTCTGGGGCCTGTGCGCGAGCCGCAACCATTTGATGAAATCCTACCCCAGCCAGGTCCGCGAGATCCGCTTTTTCACCGCCATCGCGAAAGGCTTCCGCAAGCCGCGGCTCCTCATCTATCTCGGCGCGTTGCTCTACTGGTTGATGGGCCGCTGCCAAACCAAAGCGCCGCGCCTGCTCTCCGTCGGCGCGATCCGGAAGGAAGCGCCGATGGTGCGGACGGACGGGCTCGCCGGCGGGTTCGAGTATTCCGATTGCTATTTCGTCGAGAACGACACCCGCTTCGCGTTCGGCTTCATCCGCGAAGTACTCAAGAAAGGCCGCAACGCGATCAACTACATGGAACTCATCGCCGCCGAATGGAAAAACGGGCTGTGGGA